>JAQGPD010000283.1 GCA_028293305.1 Verrucomicrobiales bacterium
CACGACTGGCTCAAAGGCGACTTCATCAGCACCGTCCAGAAACGCGGCGCCGCCATCATCGCCGCCCGCGGCCTCTCCTCCGCCGCCAGCGCCGCGAATGCCGTGGTGGACACCGTCCGCAGCCTGACAACTCCGACTCCGGCCGGCGATTGGACCAGCGTCTGCGTCTGCTCCGACGGCAGCTACGGCGTGGAAAAAGGCATCATCTCCGGATTCCCCATCCGCACCGACGGCCCCACCTGGGAAATCGTCCAGGGCCTCAGCGTCGATGCCTTCGCCCAAAGCAAAATCGACCTCACCGTCGGCGAACTGAAGGAAGAACGCGACGCCGTGGCCGCCCTTCTTTCCTAAAAAAAAGAAAGGAAAGGAAAGGAGCACGGGCCTCCCGGCCCGTGAGTCTCTCCCAAAGCCCACCACCTTGGGCTACTATGGAAAAAACACCCGGGCCGGGAGGCCCGGGCTCCCTTCTATTATCTAACGGATATGACGCTGCGCGAACATGAATTCACGGACCTGTCCACCCTGACAGGTCCCATGCGCACGCACGTCATCCGGCCCGCCGGGCCTGGCAAGTTTCCGGGCATCGTCCTGTGGTCGGAAATTTTCCAGGTCACCGGCCCCATCCGCCGCGCCGCCGCGTTCCTGGCCGGGCATGGATTCATCGTCGCCGTGCCGGAAGTCTATCATGATTTGGAGGAACCCGGCACTGTGCTCGCCTACGACACCGCCGGCGCGGAACGCGGGAATGCCCACAAGATCACACGCACCATCGAAGCCTACGATTCCGATGCCGCGGCCGCCGTGGAATTTCTAAAAAACCATCCTGACAGCACGGGAAAAACCGGCAGCATCGGCATCTGTCTCGGCGGGCATCTGGCCACGCGCACCGCCCTGCGTCCTGACATCTCCGCGGGCGTTTGTTGTTATCCCACGGACATTCATCAAGGCAGCCTCGGGCTGGGAATGGCGGACGATACCCTCAGCCGCCTGGGCGAAATCAAAGCCGAGATGTTATATCTATGGGGTCGTCAGGACCCCCACATCCCGCGCAATGGCCGGCGCCTCATTTACGACGCCCTGACAGATGGGGAGGTTCATTTCACCTGGCACGAATTCAACGCCCAGCACGCCTTCCTCCGCGATGAGGGCCCCCGGCACGATCCGGAATTGGCGCAGCTATCCTGGTCGCTGATCACCGCCATGCTGCAACGCACCTTGAAGTCGGCGCCCTGAACCAGCCCGGTGGCCAAAGGCGCTTAACCCGCTTGGGGTAAGCGAATTACGGCGTTTGAAGGAAGGGACGCGGTATTGGATTCCGTAGGATTCAGGTGAAGGCGCCTATTGCACTCCACCACGCCCCACCTAAACCCTTGCGAATGTCCCCGGCAAATTTCGCCTATCCAGATTTCCAGATTTCCAGATTTCCAGATTTCCTAATTTCCTAATTTCCTAATTTCCTAATTTTCTTCATGCCCGCCCGCTCCGTCACTTTTCTCGCTATCTCCCTCTGTGCGGGCATAAGCTGGGCGGACGCCGGACCGTTGAAAATCCATCAAAATCCACAGAACGGAATTCTGTTGGAAAACGGAGTCATGGAAGTCCGGGTCCATCCTGACAAAGGCGATTTCTCCCTGTCCATGAACGGCCGGCGCTGGGTGAATCAGGGCTACTGGTCCCAGGTCGGAAGACGTCAGGATGGCCGGGACATTTCCCGGCTGGGCCCCGCCGCCGCGCCGGAGATCACGCAGGATCCCGACAAAAATAACAACACCGCCGCCGAGGTTTGTTTGAAGTTCGCCCCCGCCGGATCCTCCGGCGGGCTGCCTTGCGAGGTGGAGATGCGTTACACCCTGACAGAAAATAAGAACACGCTTTATATCACCGGAGTCTGGCGTCACGGCCCCGGCATGCCCGGCTTCACGGTCGGTGAGGCGCGGCATGCCATGAAGCTGGATGGCGCGATTTTCGACTACCTGGCCATTGATGAAAAAAGGCATGGCGCTTTGCCTTCGGGAGCGGACTGGGACCGCGCCGAGCCGCTGAATTTGAAGGAGGCACGCCGGATCGTGACGGGTCCTTTTGCCGGAAAAGCCGAACACAAATATGGTTATTCCGCCCTCATCGCCGAGACCCCGGCCTACGGTTGGGCGTCCACGAATTCGCGGTGCGGGCTCTGGCTCATCAATCCTTCGTCCGAATATCTCGCCGGCGGTCCCACCAAAATGGAACTCACCGGCCACCTCGATGTGAACCGCGAAGGCACCCCCGTTTTGCTCAATATGTGGCACGGCAGCCACTACGGCGGAAGCGCCCTGACCATCGCGGAAAATGAAATCTGGACGAAAGTGATAGGCCCCTTCGCCATCCACTGCAACGAGGGCGGGGCCCCGGAAGCCCTTTGGAAAAAAGCCACTGCCGCCGCCGCGGAGGAGGAGCACGCGGCCTGGCCCTTTTCCTGGCTGAAAATGCCTGAATATCCGCTCGCCGCCAACCGTGCAGCCGCCACCGGAAAGTTGGTTATTGAAAATCCCGCCACCCCGCCCGGCCGCTTGCGCGTGGGTCTCACCGCGCCGGTCAGGGAAACCATTTCCCGCCGCGGCAGGAAGGACACCGTGGACTGGCAGCGCAACAGCCGGGACTATCAATTCTGGACCATTGCCCGGCCGGACGGCACCTTCACCCTGCCCAACCTACGCGCAGGAAATTACACGCTCCACGCTTTCGCCGATGGCATCCCGGGGGAGTTCGCACGCACCGGCGTAGTCATCGCTTCCGGCGCACCCCTTGACCTCGGGACCCTGACCTGGAAGCCGGAGGAAGGCCGGCGCTGTCTGTGGCAAATCGGGATCGCCAACCGCTCCGCCGCCGAATTCCGCCGCGGCGATGAAGCGGAAACCTGGGGAACTTACTATCAATTTCCGAAGGATTTCCCGGCCGGGGTCGACTACACCGTCGGGAGAAGCAATTGGACAAAGGATTGGAACTACGCGCACTGGGGCATCAGCGGCGAAGGCCGGAACGAAGGCGGGGGTGGCGGCAGTGGTGGCGTGGCCACGTCGGCTTGGAAAGTGAATTTCGATCTCCCGGAAATCCCTGCCGGCGCCGTCTCCTTGCGCCTAGGCATCTGCGGAAACCGCAGTCCCTCCGGTGTTTTTCTAACTGTGAACGGCAAGCCATCCGGCGGCACCGGTCCCCTTCCCGACTCCGGCGTCATGCATCGCGATGCCGCCCGCGGGGCTTGGCTGGAGCGTAGCATGCCCATCGCACCGGGTCTGCTGAAAACCGGAACCAACACTCTGACCCTGACACTTCCTGTCAATTCCTGGGCGGAGGGAGTGCTTTATGATTTCGTTAGGCTGGAGGCGGGAACTGACCTGTGATGCGAAGTCCTTTCCGGCATGGAAATGGGCCGGAAAAATGGCCATTCAGCTGGAAACAAGGCCGGAACGGGGCTTGCTACAAATGCATCGAAGGCTCAGCGGCGCCTTGGTGGCGTTTCACAAATTGTCCCAACAGGGTCAGCCCGGCGTTTTGGCTTTTCTCCGGGTGAAACTGCGTGGCCAGAAGGTTGCCTTTTTGGATAGCGCAGACGAATTTCCCTTCGTAGTCCGTGACGCCGGCGGTCAATGCAGGATCGGCGGGAGATGGATAGTAGGAGTGGACGAAATAGAAGTAGGGATCCGGATCCTGACCGGCCCAGGCTGGATCCTCCGGGTGGGTGAGACGGACCTGATTCCATCCCATGTGCGGGACTTTGAGGCCCGGCCGGTTAGGAAAACGCACCACCTCGCCCTCAAAAATGCCAAGCCCGGCGACGCCTGGATTTTCCTGGCTGCGCTCGAACAACGCCTGATAACCGATACAGATGCCAAAAAATGGACGGTCAGCCCGGATCCACTCACGCAGCGGCTCTACCAAACCCTGCCTGGTCAAACCCGCCATGGAATCGTCAAAGCGACCCTGCCCTGGAAAAACCAACGCATCCATATCCTCAAAGGCCTCCGGCGTATTCACATAAGCCGCCTCCACCCCGGCGTGCAGCAGCGCATTCCGCACACTTTGCAGATTGCCGCCGCCGTAGTCGATGATGCCGAGGTTCATGGGGATTTTTGGGAGAAGGGGAGGAAAATCGGGGAAGAATTCCGATACGGGCAGAGCGTCCCGCGTCAAAGCGTTTTGGTGGGAAAAGCGCCCCAGTGCTAGAAACGGGACCGCAAAGCCCATGCGGTTAGGAAAACAGATCACGCTGGACTTTGATCCTCCCATCATACATCATGATGTATGAACCGAACGCAAATCTATCTCACACCCGCTGAATCCCAAGGAGTTGCCAGGGTTGCTGCCGAGACCGGGCGCAAGCAGAGTGAAGTCATCCGCGAGGCCATTGACCAGTATTTGGGACGTCTGGGGCCCCATGACCGGCTGAGCCGTTTAAGGGAAGCGCGTGGCATCTGGGCTGGTCGGGAAATCAGCCTTGAAAGCATCCGGGGAGATTTTGACCGATTCTGACCATGCTCATCGACACTGATATCCTGATCGACTACCTGCGCGGCCATCCCAGTGCAGTCGAATTTATCGAGCGGAACATGGATAACCTGGTCATTTCCGCAGTCAGCGTGGCGGAACTGTTCCAAGGTGTGCGGGAGGGCATTGAACGGACCAAATTGTCACGCATGATCTCGGCTTTGACCGTAATCCCTCTGACGCAGGAGATTGCGGAGACTGCCGGGCTTTTTCGCAGAGACTACCGGGATAGCTTGGGATGTGGCTTGGCTGACTGCATGATTGCCGCAACAGCCGCAGAACACCATATCGGCTTGGCCACTTTGAATGATAGGCACTTTAGAATGTTGATTTCCGTGACCAAACCCTACAGTAAATAGTCTTGTTAGGAAAAGACTTCGTTCAAAGCGCGTCCTTGGTGCTGGGGACGCCGATGACGCGGGGGTCGCGGCGCATGGC
>JAQGPD010000267.1 GCA_028293305.1 Verrucomicrobiales bacterium
AACGATTCCTCATTTGATTGGTGGCGCATGCGCCTGGGCATGATCCTCGGGCCGCTGGCCATGGCCATCCTGCTGATCTGGCCGGTGCCCGGGGTTTCCGTGGAAGCCCAGCGTCTTGCGGCCGTGCTCGCTTTGGCCATTATTTTTTGGATGACGGAAGCCATCCCCATGGCGGCCACCGCGCTCCTCGCTCCGGCGCTTTGCATCCCGCTGGGCATTGCGAAGGACAAGGAAATCCTGGCCCCTTTTGCCTCGCCCTCCATCTTCCTTTTTATTGGGAGCTTTTTCCTCGCGGAAGCCATGCGGAAACACGGACTCGACCGCCGCCTCGCCCTCTGGCTGCTCACGCAGCGCGGGGTTTTGCGATCGCCCCTGACGCTTTACGCCGCCCTCGGAGGCATGACCGCTTTGCTTTCCATGTGGATGAGCAATGTGGCCACCACCGCCGTCATGATCCCCATCGCCCTCGGCGTCCTGACCACCACCCCTCAACTCGCCTCGCGGCCGCGCGCCCAGGCGGACATCATTCTGCTCATCGCCTTCGCCGCCTCCGTGGGCGGGTTGGGCACGCCGGTCGGCACGCCGCCTAACATCATCGGAATCGGCTTCCTCCGGCAACTCACCGGTCAATCCGTCAGCTTTTTGGACTGGATGAAACTCGGCGTTCCTCTTGTTATCATCCTCATGGTTTTTCTGTTATGGCTGCTCCGCCCGCGCGGGATCGTCTTCACCGACCGCCACCTGATGGAGGACGAACTCCGCCAACAACGCGCCGCGCTCGGCCCGCTGCGTCCGGGGGAACGGAACACCGCCATTTTATTCACCCTCGCCATCGTGCTTTGGATGTATCCCGGCTTGTCCGAAATCATCGCCGGCGGCCCCACCGCCTCCAGCCTGTGGTTGGCCAAACACCTGCCGGAGGAAACCGTGGGATTGTTATGCGGACTCCTGGTTTTTATCCTTCCTGTCAACCTGCGCGAGTGGCGCTTCAGCCTCACTTGGAAGGAAGCCGAGCGCATTGACTGGGGCACCATTTTGTTATTCGCCGGCGGCCTTTCCCTGGGCACGCTCATCTTTAATACCGGCCTGGCCAAAGCCATGGGCAACGGCATGAGCGCGTGGATGGGGACCCCGGGGCTCTGGGGTTTGGTTATTGCCGGCATCCTCCTCAGCCTCGCGCTCAGCGAAGCCACCTCCAACACCGCCTCCGCCAACGTCATGGTCCCCCTCATGATCGCCGTCGCCCAGGCCGGAAATCTCCCGGTCATCCCCGTCGCCATGGCCGTCTCCCTGGCCTGCAGCTTCGGCTTCATGCTGCCCGTCTCCACCGCGCCGAACGCCCTCGCCTACGGCACCGGACTCGTCCCGCTCACCCGCATGATGCGCGCGGGCATCGGACTCGATATCGCGGGCGCCGTTGCCATCTTCCTCATCATCTGGGTCGTTTATCATTAAGCCATTCCCGGCCTTCCCAAAACGGAACTCCGGTTGCGGGCGGAGCCGTCAGACCCCAGGGTGGCGCGTTCCGATGCGCTCCCTCCTTCTTTACCTGACCCTCCCGCTTTTCATTCTCGATCAGGCCACCAAACAGTGGACGGTCCAGCGCTTCCAGCCACCGTCCGACTTCGAGCACGACCACATTGTAGTCATTGATGGCTGGTTCGATCTCGTGCGCGTCCACAACACCGGCGTCGCCTTCGGCATGGCGAATGGAGCCAAGGGCGCCAACTACATTTTCGGTGGTGTCTCCCTCGCCGCGCTCGGCCTCATCTGGTGGCTCTGGCGCACCAACGCCTTCCCCACCAAACTCAGCCGCACCGCCGTCGCCTTGCTGATCTCCGGCATCCTCGGCAACCTCGTGGACCGGCTCTTCCGCGGCTACGTCGTGGACTTCCTATCATTCGACTTGAAAATCATGCAATGGCCCGCCTTCAACGTCGCCGACGCCGCCATCTGCATCGCCGCCGTCTGCCTCTTCCTCTCCGCCTTCCAAAAAACCCCCACGCCCGCCAACCAGGCACACGCTTAATAACCGTTATAAAGGCCAACCGCCAACAGGCGCGAATAGGCGCGAATAAAGGCGGATAGACCGGACAGCAGGCGGAAACATTGAGTCACGGCGGATCCAACCGGAAGTGTTAGTCGGACGCTGGCAGTGTATACCGGTTTCCCAGAGTAAGGGCGCTTCCGCAAAAGGAGCTGCCGTATATTGATCCCGGAGGGATGACAGCAATCAGGCGGTGGTTGAGCGTAAGCGATACCACCGTATTATGTTTTCCAGCAGCCCAGCATCCCGGCAGGGATGCCAGCAAATGCACGGGAAACGGGAATTCAGTCGACCACAGCAAAAAGTTAGGGTTCGTGGATTTGCTGCCACCCCTCCGGGGTGGAGAACGGTCCACCTGCAAACCCGGCGGTGTCGCTTCGCTCAACCGCCGTCTAATGGCTGCAATCCCTCCGGGATAAATTACCGGAAGCTGTCGGCTTCGTCCTCAGTGCTATCGAGGAACGACGCATGGAATTGGTTTTACGGATCAATTGGCGGCTCCACCGGACCTCCGCATCTATGGATCAACCAGCGACTCCACCGGACCTCGGCATCTACGGATCAACCAGCGACTCCGCCGGACCTCGGCATCTATGGATCAACCAGCGGCTCCACCGGACCTCGGCATCTACGGATCAACCAGCGACTCCACCGGACCTCGGCATCTACGGATCAATTGGCGGCTCCACCGGACCTCGACCGTGTCCTGCACCGGGGCCTTGCCTTGGCGCCTGACTTCGTGCCGGACCTGAACCCGGACCCTGACCTGCGTCCGGCCCCGGGCCACTGCCCGGTCCCGGCCTCTCCATCCCCGGCGGACGCATTTCTTTAAAATCCAAACGCCCGTCGCCATTCCGGTCGAGTTTTTTCAAGGACTCCGGGGCTTTGGAGATCTCGTCAGCATCCAGTTCCCCACTATGGTCCAAGTCCAAGGCGGAAACCAATGGCGGCGGCGGACGTCTTCCTTCCGGTCCCCCATCGGGAGGCCCGCCACCGGGAGGTGCGTCGCCGGGAGGTCCGCCACCATTAGGCCTTCCGCCGCGAGCGGGCGGCGGTCCACCTTTGGAAAAACTGGCGTCCGGCTTGCCGCGCCAAAATCTTGGCAGGAACGGGAACTCCTCGGTCACACAATAAAAATACGTCCCCTTCGGAAACTCCGGCGTCCAGCCCGTGCGGCCATTGCACTCGTCCAAGTCCCCGCTGCCCCTGACAAATTCCCAGTCCTCCGTGAACCGGCCATCATATTTTCCGCCCGGCCCATCCGGTGCCGCCGGACGCTTGCCCGCCTTCAGTCGATAACTCGAAGTCATTTTCCGCAACTTCCCCGGCTTCCCGTCCGCGCCCGGTTCCCCCTCCGCCGCCATCGCGGAATACAGCGGAAACCCATCCGCCGCCCAACCCACCAGGCGCATTCCCGATCCATCCCCACCCAGTCCCTCCAACAAACCCACCGGCCGTCCATGATAGTGATAGGCCCCCGTCGGCTGCACATGCGCATGATGCTCATCCAGACCCAAATCCATGAACCCCGTCCCCGCCTCATACCGCCACGCCGAAGGCCGCTCGTTTTTCCAGGTCTCCGCCGTCCCCGGCTCGAAGGGCACGCCATTCACCGCCACCCCCCACCAAAATCCATCCGCCCGCCGCAACTCCCCGCCTGGCTCCGGCGCCACCGGCACCCGGAATTCATAGTGCTGCGCCGAGATCACGTTAGGATTCCCCCGCCGCGGAAAAACCCCCGGTGCATGATCCGGCCAGCCATTGGAAACAATCCGCCGGAATCCGCCCTCCACCTCCAGCTTCACCTGATTTTTTTCAACAACAACCGCCGCCAACACCAGCCCGGCCCCCGCCACCAACGCCGTGAAACAACCAACCGGAAACAAAGAGCCCAAAAAGGAAGTGGTTTTCATAAGCGAACCAATCCCTCGCATCTCAAACTTAAGTTGCGATGAAGCCCGCCAGGATTATTGGCGCACCTAAAAACCTAACCGGAAATAATTCGCTAGGCTCCGAGGCCCATGGCATGGCGGACGCGGTCCAGCGTGGCGCGGGCCACGGTGCGGGCGCGGTCGGCTCCGGCGCGAAGGACCTGCTCCACATGCGCGGGGTCAGCCGCGAGTTCCGCCCGGCGTTTGCGGGGTTCCTCGAACTTTTGCCAGATGGCTTCGAAGAGGCGTTTCTTGAATTCGCCATAACCAATGCCGCCGGCGCGGAATTGATCCTCCATTTTCTGCACGTCCTCCGGAGACGCAACGAGGCGGTAAAGTGACACAATAAGCGAGTTGTCAGGATCCTTCGCCTCCTCCACCGAAGTGGAATCGGTCTGAATGCTCATCACTTTCTTTTTGAGCGCTTTCTCCTCCTCGAAAATAGCGAGGATATTGCCATAACTCTTGCTCATTTTCTGACCATCGGTGCCAGGAACGACGGCGGTGGATTCCTTGATCCGCGGTTCGGGGATCTTCAAAATCTCACCATACAAGTGGTTCACCGTTTTGGCGATATCCCGGGTGACCTCCACGTGCTGTTTCTGGTCTTTTCCGACCGGCACCACCTGGCTGTCATAGATCAGAATATCCGCCGCCATCAAAACCGGATAGGCGAACAAACCATGCGAGGCCTCGATGCCGCGGGCGACTTTGTCCTTGTAGGAATGGCAGCGCTCCAGCAATCCCATGGGCGTCACCGTGCTGAGCAGCCAGGAAAGCTCACAGACTTCCGGCACATCGCTTTGGCGGAAAAACGTCGCCTTTTCCGGGTCCAGCCCGCAGGCGAGGAAATCGAGCGCGAGGTCCCGCGAGTGCTGCCGCAGCAGGGCGGGATCATGCAGGCTGGTGAGGGAATGATAGTCCGCGATGAAATAAAAGGCATCGCCTTCGTGCTGCAGTTGCAGCGCGGGCTGCATCATGCCGAAGTAGTTGCCGAGGTGGAGCCGCCCGGAAGGCTGAAGGCCGGAAAGAATACGCATGCAGGCTAGTCGCTCTCCCGGGCCGGGGTGTCAATCGCCGCCGCTTTCCTGGACGCCAACCATGCATTCAGCGCGCCGATGGCGGCGGGCAGGAGGCTGATCAGGATGATGCCCACGACCACCAGCTCGAAGTTTTTCTTCACCACCGGCAGGCCGCCAAAGAAGTAGCCGGCGGGAACGATGATGCCGATCCATAACAAAGTGCCGGTGACGCTGAAAAACAAAAACCGCCGGTAGTCCATATGTCCACTCCCTGCGACAAAAGGCGCGCAGGTCCTGACAATGGGAACGAACCGCGCGAGGATGAGCGTTTTGCCGCCATACCTCTCGAAAAAGGCGTGTGTTTTTTCCAGATAGGCGGGTTTGAGAATCCGGGGGAATTTCCGGATCATCCACGCGCTCAGACGGCGGCCGACCCAGTAGTTCAAGGTATCCCCGATCACGGCGGCGCAGAAAATAATCAGGCTGACATACCAGACATTCAGCCCCAGCTCCGGCCGCGCGGCCACGGCTCCGACCGCGAATAACAAGGAGTCGCCCGGCAGGAATGGCATGATGACCAGGCCGGTCTCCGCGAAAATGATGGCGAATAAAATCCCATACACCGCCACGGGATACTGCTGCACCCAGGTCTCCAGGTATTCATTGATATGGCTGATGAGATGCCAGGCTTTTTGAATGATTTCCATGCGGCGGGGAGGGGGGGGACAAAAAAACGGGTGAATGAAACCGGCGGCCGGCCGGCCGCGCGGAAGGATGTCGGAGAGGCCGGCCGGTGGCGGGGAAGCCGGTCAGCGGTAAGGCTGGTGCAGCTCCACTTTTTTGGCGGCTTTGGTGCGGACGCGGATGTTCACGCCCTCGACCAGGGCGGCGAACGCCATGGCGAAGTAAATGTATCCTTTGTTGATATGTTGATGGAAGGCCTCGGCCACCAGCATGGTGCCGATGAGGATGAGGAAGCTGAGCGCCAAAACCTTGATAGTCGGGTGGCGGTTCACGAAGTCGCTGATCTGATTCACGAACACCAGCATCACCACCATGGCCAGGATGACGGCGGTGATCATGACCCCGATTTCCTTCACCATGCCGACGGCCGTGATGACGGAGTCGAGTGAGAAAATGATATCCATCAGTAGGATTTCAAAAATCACACCGTTGAAGGAAGGCACCAGTTTGCTGGTTTTTTCGCCGTCCTCGCCTTCGAGTTTTTCATGGATTTCGCGGACGCTTTTGTAGATCAGGAAAAGCCCACCCAGCAGAAGAACCAGGTCTTTCCATGAAACCGCAAGTTGGAAGGCTCCAAAATCCTTGGAAAAGAAGGGATGGTCCAGCTTGACCACCCAGGAAAGACTGAGGAGAAGCAAAACCCGCGTGAAGAGCGCCAAGCCCAGGCCGAGACGCCGCGCGCGGGGCTGCTGGTCCGGCGGAAGCTTGCCGCTGAGAATGGAAATGAAGATGATGTTATCAAT
>JAQGPD010000295.1 GCA_028293305.1 Verrucomicrobiales bacterium
ATCTCCGGCGGATAGATGGACCGCCACGCGGGCAAATCGTCATACGGAATGCCGACCATGCAGGCCGCATAACCGGTGGGCGCGGGCCACAGCGGGTTGGCGGGACCCATCTGCAAAGGAGCACTGTAAACCGTGCCGATGTGATAGGGAAACTCCCGGAAGGCGCTGCTGCATGCGCTCCAAAAAATGGCGGCGGCGGTGGCCGTGGGCTGATCCGGGCCGTGTCGCCGCAGGGCCAGGGTTTCCAGACTGCCGCCGGAGCCGATCTCGTCGATGGCGGCAAGATTGGGCGAAGGATGGCAGCCCAGGGTCCAGCCGAGCATGATGTCGTTCACGCCGGCTTCGCGCAGGGCCGTGGCATGCCGGGTGATGTTTTCCAGGACCGGCAGCCATGGCACGGCGGACATTTCCCACGTGTTGCCGCATTGAATTTTAGCCACGACCCGCAGGCCGCGTTTCCGCGCGGCTTCCCAATGACGCCGCGCCCGCGGACCGGGACCGATGCTGCTGATGCTGTATTCCCCGACGGTGGATTCGACGCCGCCGCGATTGATAGGCAGGGCCCACTCGCTGACGCTCACCAGCTCGGCCATGGCGGGCAGCCGAGCGATGATATCCAAGGCCTGGTCGTCCGGCCAACCCCAGTCCCACGCCAGATAACGCTGGCTCCCACCAGCAAGCCGGATGCCCTCGGCGATGGCCAGGCTGACTCCCGCGATCACCTCGCCTGCGGACTTTTCGCGGCATCGCGGACACTTGGCGCCCTGGCCGTGGGACCAGCAATGGGTCAGGTTTTCCGAGGCGGTGATGGTGAAAAATCCGCCCAGGTCCGGCACCGCCCGGCAGAGATCCGCCACGGCATCGCGCAGTCCGTCCCGCACCGCCGGCGCGCTGGTGCAGACCGCATGATAACCATTTTCCTCCACGCCCCGCCAATCCGGATGCGCCTGGAAAACAGGCGACATTTTTGTCAGGGCTCGGGGTTCATTGAAGTATAGGAATAACTTGATGCCATGCCGCCCCGCGCGCGCCGCGAGTTCCGTGAGGGCGGCCCGCCTTTTTTGAATGTTGGCATCCTCCGACCAGGGCACGCTGGATAAATGCGGCAGTTCCACATGCAGCCACACCGCATTCTCCCCGACGGCGGCCAAGCGCTCCAAGAGCCCGTCCGGAAAAGGATCCAAGGCAGGGTCCAACAGCGGATCCCCACACAAGGCAAAATAGGAATATCCCATGCGCAGGGGCGGATGCGGGTCGGTCGCGGCGTTCCGCCCCTTGGGCCCGGACCCGGGCGCGGCCGCCAGCGGTGCTTTCAACTTGTCGATGAAGGAAAAGAGCGGGTCCCGCGCGGCATTGTCACGCTGCGGAAAATGCGCTTCCACCAGGCGGGCAATCTCCCCGGCCCTCACTTTTTCGGCATCGGTGGGGGCGGTCCACCGCAAGGGCGCGCAGCGTGGCTTGAGGGAACCCAGCTTGATGAAAAAGAAATCATCCTCACGCAAGGTGTAGGCCAGTTGCTCCGCCGACCAGCCCAGCAAAACCAATAACTGATCGTAGGGGAGGAGATGCCAGTTCCGCCGGATGATGGTCAGGTGGGACCGTCGGCGCAGGGTCTCGCCGGGGGGATCGCATTTTTCCAAACCCATGCCGCGCGCCACCCCGGCCACCTCCTCCTCCGTGCAACCCAGCACCGCCGCCAGGCGATCCATGGCCACCAACCCCTGGTTGCGCCAAATAAAAGCATGCATCCGATTCGGAAACCAGCCCGCCTCCAGCGCCGCGCGGGCCGCGCCTTCCGGCAGCACCGTCACCGGAGCGCCGGAATTCCCGTCTGGCTCCACCGCCCCCAACAAACCGGCCGCAGGCGGAAACCCCAGGGCTGCCAGCCCCCATCCTGTCGAAACCAAAAATTCCCGGCGGGAGGATAACCGATTCATAACGCGTCAGGATGGGTGGAAATACAAGGCTCCGCCGCTCATCCGCGCGTGCAGTCAACCGCGCCGCATGATGTCCGGAACCCGCCGGTGATACGCGGCCCGTGGGGCTTTATTTCGCCCCGAATCCAAACAACACCGCCGGAATGGTGCGGAACATGATAGTGATATCCAGCCACAGGGACCAGTTATCAATGTATTTCAAATCCAACTCCACCCATTGATCGAAGCTGGTGATCTCATTCCGCCCGCTGATCTGCCACAGGCACGTCAGGCCGGGCTTCACGCTCAGCCGCCGGCGATGCGAAACATCGGATATTTTTTCGATCTCATAAACCGGCAGCGGCCGCGGCCCCACCAGACTCATGTCCCCGCTCAGGATGTTGATGAATTGCGGAAGCTCATCAATGGACAGTTTCCTCAACCATTGGCCGAAAGCAAAAATACGCGGATCCTTCTCGACTTTGAAAACCGGTCCGCTCATCTGGTTATGCTCCTCCAGATCCGCCCGGCGCGCCTCGGCATCGGTCCCCATGGTGCGGAATTTATACATCCGGAACGGCTTGCCGAACCGTCCGCTCCGCATCTGCGAAAAGAACACGGGCCCTGGCGAGGACAGCTTGATGCCAATCACGGCGATCAGCCACAACGGCGAGGATAACAGGATCCCAAGAAAAGCGCCCACCCGGTCGATGATCCCCTTCACCATGATTTCCCACGACATTTCCGGCGTGCAGCGGAACACCAGCATCGGCTTGTTGGCCATGGCGTCGAAGGTCGGACGCGCAATGGAAGTCTGAATGAAATCCGCCCACAGCCACGCCTCCACACCCTCCAGTTCGCAGGCATTCACCGCTTCCTCGATCCGGCTGAAATGCACGTGCGATGCCGCGAAAATCACCCGCCCCACCGACGTCTCATGGATAGCCGCCACCAGCGTGCTGACGGGTTGCACCGCGATATCCACCCGGGCGACGATATCCATCATTTGCAGATGATCCTGAGGCAGATTCCGGATCAGGCGGTCCACGTCCTCCAGCGGGCCTGCGAAAACCACCCGCTCGCGGAACCGACCCTGTTTGATCTGGCCGCGCATCCACGTGCGCACCAGAGATTCCCTCAATAACAAAAGCGGGATGGCCACCACCGGAAACAACCCCAGCACCGCCCGGCTGTCCGTCGAGGCCCTGGCGAAGGTTGCGGTCACCAAAAGCATGATGACCACGATCACCAATGCCTGACAGAGCTGGCGCAATGACTTGGCGACCGTCTTTTGCAAGGGATTGACGTAATACCGCAGTCGCTCCAGGATCAGCGGCGTGAACGGCACCACCAGCACAAACTGCCAGTAAAACCGCTCAAACGGCGGCAATTCCGCCCAGCCAAACCATAAACTGCCCGCCGCCCGCAGGGAATAACCAAGCCAAAACGCCAAACCCACCACCAAACAATCAAAAAACTGATTGAGCTTAAGGTTGAATTCCTGCTGTCGGCCGATCATAACTGAAAAATCTGTCCCGTCCCGCCCGCAGCCCCTTTGAAGGGTCGCCCGGCAACTGAGCGCCATGCATAGTCATACTCTCCCTGAAAAATCAAGCCTTCTCCGCGCCGGCCAGGTCGTGGGCAGCGTCGTGCACCCCTCCGCCCTCCCCCTCGCCGCCTCCGCCGGGGTCGCCTCCAAATGCGACATTGTGGAGTTCCGGGTCGATGCCCTGACCTCGGAAATCCCCGCTGTGCAAGCCTCCATGGTAGCTTGTCCGATCCCCAGTCTGTTGACAGTCAGAGACAAACAAGAAGGAGGAATGTCCGGCCTCTCCGCCGGGGAACGTGACAGCCTTTTCACAAAGCTCCTGCCCCACGCCGCCTTCATCGACATCGAAATCGCCAATTTCCCCAAATTCGCCAGCCTCATCGCCGAAGCCCGACGCCAAAATATTTTTGTAATCGGCTCCTTCCACGACTTCAAAAGCACTCCGGAAGCCGGGAAATTAAACCAGCTTTCCAGCCAGGCCCGCGACGCCGGAGCGGATATCGTGAAATTTGCCACCACCCTCCGGCACACCGGCGACCTCGCCATCCTCTCCGCCCTCCAGGAAAACGCCACCCTGCCCCTCGCCACCATGGGCATGGGGCCGCTCGGCCGGGTTTCCCGCCTCCTTCTCGCCAGCCTGGGCTCCGTTTTGAACTACGGCTTCCTCGACCAGCCCACCGTCCCCGGCCAATGGCCCGCCGCCCGACTCCGCGAACTCATCCGCGAACTCCAATCCCCCGGGCCCGTGCCCCCCGTCTGATCCGCAAGCTAACAGAATTTCAGCCTTCCCACCCGGCATTCTGGCATTCTGGCAAAGCGGCATCCGGGATTTTTGGTCCTTTTGGTCCTTTTGGTCCTTTAGGTCCCTTCAGCCCTTCCCTCCCGCCCTCTCCACCAACCGCGCCACCTCCCCAAGACGCACCTTCCCCAAGGCGGACCGAGGCAGCTTTTCCAAAAAAACCACCCGCCTCACCCTGGCGAAAGGCGGCACTTTCTCCGCCTGCCCCGCCAACGCCCGCTCCACAGCACCGCCATGAGCACCGGCCTGCGCACCACCATCCGCGCCGCCGTCCCCCACTGCATTGCCCCCGGCCGCGCCGCCCGCCCCTTCACTAACATCTAACGCCATCACTCCCGCACCATCCCTCTCCACAACCAACACCAACTCAAAACCAGACCGGGCCTCCGGCATCGCCAACACGGCAAACCTCCCAGCCTCCAACCCCGCCGCCCGCAGCCCCGCTTCCACCGCCTCCAAATTCACCAACTCCCCCAACACTTTCACCACCCGGTCCACCCGACCCCCAAAAGCCAGCATCCGGCCCCGCAGGCACACCCGGTCGGACGTCCTCCACCATCCGTCCGACCCCGCCAGCGCCATCCGTTCCCACCGCCCATCCCGCCACAAAAATCGCTTCTGGGCCAACGCCCCGCCTTTTAAACACAACACTCCCTCCCCCCCGCCTGACGAATCTCCCCCAACAGCCAGTCCATCCGTGGTCGCCTCATCCATCCCCGCCGTCCCCTCCACCCGGGCCTCCCAATGCGGCAATATATCCATGAAATCTCCGATCAATTCATGGTCCCCTGCCTGACCTGCCTGACCTGCCTGACCTGCCTGACCTGCCCGCCCTCCCTGCACCGACCCCTCCGCCTGCCCTTCCACCCCCGGCACCCACTCCGCCGCCA
>JAQGPD010000312.1 GCA_028293305.1 Verrucomicrobiales bacterium
AGGACGCCGGAGTCGTAGCATCTCCCACGCTTTGAAACTCTCTGTGCTTCTTTGTGTTCTCTGTGGCCATCAACCCGCAGGGAATTGGCCACAGAGATCACAAAGAGCACAAAAAAGGGACGCCGGAGTCGTGGCATCTCCACGCTTTGAAGCTCTCTGTGTTTCTTTGTGTTCTCTGTGGCTATCAATTCGCAGGGAATTGGCCACAGAGATCACGAAGAGCACATAAAAGCACACCGGAATCGTGGTATCTCCCACGCTTCGAACATCTCTGTGCTTCTTTGTGCTCTCTGTGGCTATCAATTTGCAGGGAATTGGCCACAGAGATCACAAAGAGCACCAAAAGGACGCCGGAGTCGTAGCATCTCCCACGCTTTGAAACTCTCTGTGCTTCTTTGTGTTCTCTGTGGCCATCAACCCGCAGGGAATTGGCCACAGAGATCACAAAGAGCACAAAAAAGCACACCGGAATCGTGGTATCTCCCACGCTTCGAACATCTCTGTGCTTCTTTGTGCTCTCTGTGGCTATCAATAGAGGGAATTGGCCACAGAGATCACAAAGAGCACAAAGAAAATGCGCGCGGGCTGAGGGCCCGCTCCACAATCCTAACACCCGGCACATTTCCGTGCTTTTTGTGGCCAAAATCAACCAGTGCCGTGGCCCCGGGTTTTTCCGGGGAGCCGGGGTCAGTCGCCTATGTCGCGTTTGGCCACGCCGCGGATTTCCGCTGCGCCGAAGTAGGAATGGAGGACCGGAGGCAGGAGGATGCTTCCGTCAGGCTGTTGATAGGTTTCCACCAGGGCCACGAAAAGACGCGCCAGGGCGGTGCCGGAACCGTTGAGGGTGTGCGGGAATAAATTCTTTTTGGTGGCCGCGTCCTTGTATCGCAACTTCATGCGGCGGGATTGATAGTCGCCGAAGTTCGAGCAGCTGCTCACCTCCAGATAACTTCCCTGGCCTGGCGCCCAGACTTCAATGTCGTAGGTCTTGGCCGAACCAAAACCAATGTCCCCGGTGCACAACTCGATGACCCGGTAATGCAGTCCCAGAAGCTGCAGCACGCGCTCCGCATTGGCGGTGAGTTTTTCCAGTTCCTCCATGCTGTGTTCCGGCAGACAGATTTTGACGAGTTCCACTTTGTCAAACTGGTGCATGCGGATCAGCCCGCGCGTGCCCAGGCCCGCACTGCCGGCCTCCCGGCGGAAGCAGGGCGTGTAGGCGGCATAACAGATAGGAAGGGTTGCGGGATCCACGATTTCCTCCCGGTGGAGATTCGTGACCGGCACCTCCGCGGTGGGCAGCAAATAGAGATTGTCCACCTCGCAATGATAGAGCTGATCGCCGAATTTCGGCAGATTCCCCGTTCCCAGCAAGGCCTCGGGCCGCACCAGCAGTGGCGGGGCAATCTCCGTATAACCATGTTGCGTGGTGTGCAGATCAAGGAGGAAATTGATCAGCGCGCGCTCCAAACGGGCACCGGCTCCGCGGTATACCACGAAGGCGCTGCCGGAAATTTTCACGCCGGCCTCGAAGTCCAGCATGTTCAGCTCCGTGCCCAGGGTGACGTGATCCCTGGCGGGAAAAGTGATGACCGGCTTGGTGCCCCACACGCGGACTTCCGGATTTTCCTCCGAACTGGCGCCGACCGGGCAGCCTTCATGGGGAAGATTGGGAATGCTGTATAACAAAGCTTCCTGTTTCGCATCCAGCTCCGCCGCTTCCTTGGTCAGAGCATCGACGCGATCACCAATTCCACGCATTTCCGCTTCGATGGCCGAGGTGTCGTTGCTTTGCTTTTTGGCAATGCCGATCTCCTTGCTTACGCGGTTGCGTTCGCTCTGCAGGGCTTGTTTTTCCGTTTCCGCACGGCGGCGGGATTCGTCCAAAGCCAACACTTCGTCCACAGTCGTCCACACGTCGCCGCCCCGATGACGCAGTCTGATGCGCACGGCTTCCGGCTGTTCCCTGATGAGTCTGATATCCAGCATAAGGCGGCGAAAGTGCCGCCCCACGGGCGGAACGGCAAGGCGGATTTTGGATTTGGGGGGCGGGGTTTTGGGGAGCGGGGCTCTGCTGCCTGTGCTCCGCTGCCGATGCTCTGCTGCCTGTGCTCTGCTGCCGCTCAGAGGACTGAGCGGACTACTCTGAGCGGACTACTCTGAGCGGACTACTCGGCGCGGAGGCCGGTTTCGGGTTGGAGCCAGTAGAGGACGGCCATGCGGGCGGCGATTCCGTTTTCCACCTGCTGGTTGATGAGCGTGCGTTCGTAGGTCATGACGCCGTCCACGAGTTCCACGCCGCGGTTCACGGGACCGGGATGCATGACGTAGATTCCTTTTTCACGGATGGTCCGGAGGCGTTCGTCGGTGACGCCGTAGAGGCGATGATATTCGTGCAGGCTGGGGAAAAATTGTTCCTTCTGACGCTCCATCTGGATGCGCAGCAGGTAGACCACATCCGGCTTCCAATCAAAGACATCGTCAAACGTCCGGAAGCTGCGCATGTCCGCGTGGCGGTCGTCCGGGATCAATGGACCCGGTCCGAAAACGCCGACTTCAGCGCCCAGTTTCCGCAAAATCATGCTGGTGCTCCGGGCCACCCGGCTGTGCTGGATGTCGCCGACAATGGCGACGCGTTTTCCTGTCAGGGGACCCAGGACCTCCTTCATGGTGAAAGCGTCCAGCAACCCCTGGGTCGGGTGCGCGTGATAACCGTCGCCCGCGTTGATGACACTGGCGCGGGTGTGCTTCGCAATCAGGTTGGGCACCCCGGCGGCGGCATGGCGCACGATGATGTAATCCACCTGCATGGCCTGCAGGGTATCAATGGTGTCGATGATGCTCTCGCCTTTCACCACGGATGACGTGGAGACCGTGAAGTTGGTGACGTCCGCGCTGAGGCGTTTGGCGGCGATCTCAAAGGACGAACGCGTGCGCGTGCTGGGCTCGTAAAAAAGCGTCAGGACATGGCGCCCGCGCAAGGGCGGCATCTTCTTGACGGATTGGCGGATCAGATTTTTAAATGGCCCGGCGGTGTCGAGAAGAAAGTTGATCTCCTCCACGCTGAGCGCTTCGATATCCAACAGGTCTTTGCGTCCTTTCATGATGCGTCGTGTTTGTTATCCACCAGAAAAAGTCCGTCATGTCCATCCTGTTCGCGCAGGCGGACGCGCAGATAGGATTCTTTCCCCAGCGGTTTTTTCAATCCGCAATAATCCGGTTGGATCGGAAGTTCCCGCCCGCCCCGGTCCACCAGCACCGCCAGCTCGATCCGTGAGGGCCGTCCGTATTCAAACAAAGCATCGATGGCGGCGCGGATCGTCCGGCCGGTGAATAACACATCGTCGACAAGAATAACCAATGTGCCTTTCAGCTCGTTCGGCAGGCTGGTCCTGCCGAAATCCGGGCTGAAGGTCGCGGCCCGCGGATCGTCCCGGTAGAGCGTAATGTCCAGCATGCCCGTCTCCACGCCGGGGCGCTCCTCCTCCAGGACTTTGGCCAGGCGCTGCGCCAGCGGCACGCCACGCCGGTGGATGCCGACGAGGATGAAACGCTCTTTCGGATGGCGTTCGAGGATCTCGTAGGCGAGGCGATGGATCTTGGTATCGATCTCGCGGGGACTGAGCAACTGCTGGCCGGAGGTTTCCATGGTGATGTCAGGAAAAGTGCAGGGTGGCGATGTCAGCGCGGCGTTGGCTGCCCGGAAAATCAACCTTCGCGGCTTCCAGGTAAACCTTGTCGCGGGCCGCTTCACGCGTGTCCGCCTGGGCCACCACCGCGAGGACGCGTCCGCCATTGGTCTCGAAATTCCCGTCCGCATTCCGGCGGGTGCCGCAGTGATAGACCCGGACGCCCGCGACGGAATCCAGGCCCGTGATAACATCTCCGCTGCGGCTGGTCTCCGGATAGCCGGCGCTGGCCAGGATCAGGCACACGCTCCATCCCGGACGCGGCTCCAACAGTTCCGTTTTCAAATCCCCGGCCGCGGCATGACGGATGTATTCCGCCAGATCCCCGCCGAACAAGGGCATCACCGCCTCACACTCCGGATCGCCGAAGCGGCAGTTGTATTCGATCACCTTCGGTCCGTCCGGCGTCAGCATCAGGCCGAAGTATAAAAAACCGCGATAGGGCAATCCGTCCTTCTGCAAACCGGCGACGGTGGGTTTGACAATGCGTTCCTCGATGTCCGCCATCATTTCCGCCGGCACCAGCGCCGGAGCCGCCACCGCCCCCATGCCGCCCGTGTTAGGACCGTCATCGCCATCCCTCACCCGTTTGTAGTCGCGGGCGGGCGTGAGGATATGATAGCCGCCGTCCACGATGGAGCAGAAAACCGAGAGCTCCGGACCTGTCAGACATTCCTCCACCACCATGCGCCCCGGCCCGAACTGACGCTGCACGAGCACCGCGTCCAGGAAACTGTCCGCCTCCGCCTGCGTGCCGCAAACCGCCACGCCCTTGCCCGCGGCGAGGCCATCGAATTTCAAAACCACCGGCAAGGACTTGATAGCCGCCAGGGCCTCATCCTTCGTGTCCACGGCGGAATAGCCGGCCGTGGGGATGCGGTGCCTGACAAGAAATTCCTTGGCGAATTCCTTGCTGGCCTCCAACTGCGCGGATTCCTTCGGCGGTCCCCAGCAGGGAATCCCGGCGGCCTGACAAAGATTCGCCAGACCCTGGTCCGTCACCAGCAGACTCTCCTCACCTGCCACGCACAGGTCGATTTCCTCCTCCAGCATCCACCCGATCAGGCTCGGCAGGTCCCGGGCCGCGGTGCGCTGGGCGATTTCAAAGATGGCGTCGCTTCCCGGCCAGCAAAACAATTCGGGGGACGATGGCGAATCCGCCAACGCCGCCAGCAATGCGTGTTCCCGCCCGCCTTTTCCAGTGACCAGTATCTTCATAACAAAATTCAGGATAAAAAGTTTTCCCACCCCGGATCCGGCGGCGGAAAGCCCGTTTCCCATCCGCCGGATGCCCCGCCGCGCAAGGGAACTTTACCAGGACCCCGATTTCGCCGCCCGGCCGGTCACGGACTTTTTCATGCAATTTGGAACATGACGATGCCCCGGGTTTCAGGCATGGTGATCGCTTCCCCCGCCCCTCGATGGAATACCTCCCCGATTTTTCCAAACCCTCCCCCAGCGTTCCCCCGCCGCGGCAGCCTGCGGACACGCGCCCGCGAAGCGCCGCGATCAGAGGCCAAAAACGGGCGGTCCTTTTTTCCTTGCTGGCCGCCGCCGCGGTCGCCAGCGCCACGGAGCCATGGATTTCCGTCGATGACGACACGCCGCTCCCCGACCTGCCCTATCAACAAACGCCGGACACGCCCGACGCCCCCGGCCCGCCTATCAACTACGGCCAACCGCTCCAGGCGCAAGCCTTCGGCCCCACCGCGCCCTCGATGCGGCAGCCCGCCGGCGCCCTTTCCGGGAAAATCGTTTTCACCAACGGCGGCCACGGCTGGACCGCGGATCCAAATACCTCCAGCGGTTGGAGGCTGCAGCGCGGCCTGACATCCGGCATCAACGAGGACTACGGAAACAGCGATCAATTCAATTTGTTCGCGCTGCATTGTTTCAACGCCGGCGCGGTGGTGGTGCCCATGCGGCCCATCGGCCACCAGACCCGGGAAGTTGTTATGGACCAGGACAGCAGCGGCGTGACTTTCACCGGCGTGTGGTCCGATAGCGGCGACACCGTGTATTATGGATCCGCCGGGGATGTGCCCTATCGTTTCGCGGCTTTCGCCGCCGCGGAGTCGGCCACGGCGACTTATCTACCCAACATTCCGGCCGCCGGCTTTTATCCGGTCTACACCTGGGTGCGCCACGGCGACAACCGTGGCGACCAACTCTACCGAATCCGCCACACCGGCGGGGAAACCCGGATCCGCATTCCACATCACCGCGTGGGAAATGGTTGGGTTTTCCTGGGTGAGTATTATTTCAACGCCGGCTCGGATGCCGCCGCCGGCTCGGTCGTGATCAGCAATCTCCGCTCGACCGCGCAGGGAACCGTCGTCGTGGCGGACGCCATCCGTTTTGGAAATGGCATGGGCAGCGTGGACCGCGGCAACGGCGTTTCCGGCTATCCCCGCGAGGATGAGAGCTGCCGCTACTGGGTGCAGGCCGGCCTCGGACAGGGGCAAAGCAACACGCTTTATAACACTAGCGGAACCGACGAACAGGATTCATGGTCGGTGCCCGGCCGCCTTTCCACGGAGATGAACCGGGAAACCAACGGCACGCCCTTCGACCGCATCCACATCAGTTTCCACTCGAATGCCGGCGGCGGCCGCGGCGTGGTCGCGTTGATCACCGGCAATCCCACGGCCAACCAAAACACGCTCGCCCAGCTCTGCGGACAGGAGGTGAACAATGATCTGGTGACCCCCGGCATGCCGCTCGAAGTGCCTTGGAATAACCGAAGCACCGTCACCTACACCGGCGGTTACACGGAGATCAGCAATGGCGAGTTCCATGACGAAATGGACGCCACGATCATCGAGGTCGGTTTTCACGATGACGACAGCGATGCCAGACTGCTGCGCGATCCGAAGGTGCGCCTGGCCATCGGAAAAGCCGCCATGCATGCGGTGATCCGTTATATGAATTCCTTCGCGGGATCGCCCCTCGTTTTTCCTCCGGACCCACCCTCCAATCTGCGTGCCAGTGGAAATCCGGGCGGCTCCATTTCCCTGCAATGGTCGCCTCCCGCCCCCACCGGAGGCAGCGGAACGACTAACGGCTATGTATTGTATCGATCGACGGATGGCAAGGGTTTCGGCAATCCGGTGATTCTGGGAAATATCACGTCCTATACTTTGTCAGGCATCGCGCCCGGCACCTCCTGTTTTCTGCGCATCGCCGCCACCAATGCAGGCGGCGAATCCTTCCCCTCGGAGGTCGCCGCCTGCCGCGTTCCCCTGCCCGGCCAGAGCACCCGGGTATTGCTGGTGAATGGCTATGACCGCTTTGACCGGTTCTCCAATCTGCTCCAAACCCTCGTGCCCAAAGCATGGACTCCGCCCGGTCCCTCCGGCACGGCGGAGCGCGTGCTGCCACAGCGGACAAATGCCTTCGACTATCTGATTCCCCATGGTCAGGCGGTCGGTGATGCCGGATTCGCCTATGACAGTTGCACGAATGATTCCGTGGCCTCCGGCGCGTCCACCCTGACAAATTACCCCATCGTCATTTGGGCCTCCGGACAGGAGTCCACCGCCGACGAATCATTCAGCGTCCAGGAGCAAGCCAAAGTCTCCGCCTTCCGCGCCGCGGGCGGACACCTCATGGTCAGCGGATCGGAAATCGGCTGGGACCTCGACCGCGCCTCGGGCCCGATCGCCACGGACCGGACTTTTTATAACACTCAGCTGAAAGCCGACCTCGGCGGCGATGCCAATGACGACGCCAACACTTACACCCTGACGGCCTTGTCAGGAGGAATCTTCAACGGCCGGGCCGCCGCCGCCTTCGATGATGGGACTCTGGGCGGATACCGCGTGCAGACGCCGGACATCCTGACACCGGTCGGCACGGGGACCGCCGTGGCCCTTCGCTACTCCGGCGCCAGCACCGGCCCGGCCGCGATCCAATACGACGGCAGCGTGGGCGGAGGGCGCGTGGTGACGCTCGGTTTTCCATTCGAGTCCATCGGCAATGCCACCCGCCGCCGCGAATTCATGGCGGACATCCTGACATGGTTCACCACCGATGCCGACCATGCGGATCCGGATCTGGATGGTTTTTCAAATCTGTTGGAATACACGGTTGGCAGCAATCCGCTGGTCCGCGATTCCGCCTCACCGTTGGCGGTCGCCGCGGACGGATTGTCCCCCAATGCCTCCTTCCACCGCAATCCCGCCGCCACGGACATCCTGACAAGTCTCCAGATTTCGTCCGCTCCGGAAAGCGGTTGGACCAGCGTCGCCACGGCCAATGGCGGCGAGCCCTTTGTCATCCTGGATCCCGCGTGGCAGGTCACGCAAACCGGCGCGCCGGAACGGCCACTTGTTAGCATCATGCCCTCGGGGTCGACGCCGTTGCCAGCTGCCGGACGTCTTTTTTTCCGCCTGAAATCGGAACGATGGTGAACCGGTCCGTCGTCGAGAAACTGAAAGGTCAGGGTTTGAGCGGCGGCAGTGGAGCGGTCCGGGCTCCCGTTTTCCAGGCGGCCGGCGCCAGATTTCCCCGCACCACATCCACACTCAATCCGCTCAGCACCTCGTCCCATTTTTCGGAGGTCACCGTCGTCGTTTTTCCACCGCCGGCCGCAGCGGATGTGGAATAGCTAACGTATTTATAATCCTGAACCACGATGGGCCCGGTTTTGATTTTGAAGGATTGAAAGGCCCCGATCTCCGGCAGCGCCAGGGTGCCCTCTCCTCCGCGCGCCACGGATTTTGCGGCTCCGGCCACCGCTCCCTGGTTCCGGTCAGTGCGCTCCACCACCTGCGCCCATCGCAGCGTGGTGCCCGTGAGAGGGTGCGCGGAATTGTTTTTCACCGTGATGACCCAGCTCCATTTTTGTTCCCTTGATGTGCTCAGCGCTCCGCCGCCCGAAGATTTTCCGGTGGAGGAGACTTTCTCCTTGGTGGCCGTGAAAACCAATTTCCCCAACGCCTTGGCCGTGCGCCACTCCGCGATCTCCTTCAGATTTTCCGCGCTCAGGGAATCCAGCGGAACCTTCAGCGTCCGGCCGTCGGAGGTCCGTTTGATGGAGACCAATGCGTTGTCCGCATCCACGATTTCACCCTCCAGCTTCCGCCCATCCGTGGAGGTGAACGTGCGGGCCGGCAGGGAGCACAGGGATCCGAACAAAAAAACGCCACAGATTTTCCACGCGGCGATCTTGAGTGAAGGAGCGGACATAAAGGCATTCATAGCGGAATCACGCCGCTTGGCAACCGGGGCCGGACCCCGCGGTCACAGTCGGCGGGGTCCGGGAAGTTTCTCTTGCCGCCGGGGCGGGATCCGTCAAGATCCCGTCCAGTAAATCATTTCAAACCTTCAACACCGACTCGGCACAATTCACTATCATGGGCGCACAATGGAAACAAAAATGGCGGGAACTGACCTCCAATAAAAAAGGGCAGGTCGTGGGCAAACTCGTGCGGGAAATCCAGGTCGCGGTCCAGCAGGGCGGCACGGATCCTGACATGAACGCCCGGCTTTATGCCGCTTTGGAAAAAGCCCGCAGGAACTCGGTCACCCGCGATACCATCGAGCGCGCCATCAAAACCGGCTCCGGCCAGGGCGGCGAGAAAACGCAGTTGGAGACGGTGATTTATGAAGGTTTCACCCCTCACAAAATCCCCGTGATGGTGGAGGCCCTGACCGATAACCGCAACCGCACCGGCCCGGAAATCCGCATGCTTTTCAAGACCGGAGCCCTCGGCACGCCGGGAAGCGTCGGCTTCTTTTTTGAACACATGGGCGTGGTGGAAGCCGTCCACCCGGAAGCCAGCCGCGAAGCCGAGGACGATGCCATCGAGGCCGGAGCCCAGAACGTGGAGGAGCTGGATCCCGAGGAAATTCCGGAAGGTCACATCGGCGCCACGTTCCTGACAGATACGAAGGAACTGGCCGCCGTCTCCAAGGCGCTGGCCGCCCTCGGCTGGAAACTCCAGGCCAGTGAATTGCGCTACCTGGCGAAAACATTCCCGGACCTGACCGAGGAACAGCAATCGGAAGTCGGGGCCTTTTTGTCCGCTTTGGACGACCACAGCGACGTCCACCGGGTTTACGCCGCCTTCAAATAATCACCCCGCTTTCGCCGGCCTGGCCACCACCAGCGGCACCAGCGCCCCGCCCAGAAACAGGATCCCCGCGATCAAATACATCCCCGTGTCCAGGCTGCCCTTCGACGCGTCTTTGATCCATCCCATCGCATAGGGCCCCGTGAATCCCGCGAGGCCTCCGATGGAATTGATCATGGCGATCCCAGCTGCGGCGGAGCCTCTCAACGTGCCTGTGGACATGGACCAAAACACCGGCAAAGCGGAATGAATACCGGCCGCCGCCAAAGACAGCGCGAGAATGGCCGCCGCCGGTTGATGTCCCGCCACGACACTTAAAATCAACCCCGCCCCGCCACAGGCCGCACTGGCGGCGAAATGCCAGCGGCGCTCCCCCGTCCGGTCCGAGCTCCGGCTCAGCCACCACATGGCGGGCACGGAACAAAGATAGGGCACCGCCGTGAGCAAGCCAATCTGCAGCGGATCCTTGATCCCCGAATCCTTCACCAGCTGCGGCAGCCAAAAACCCACCGCTCCATACAGCCCCATGCTGATGCAAAAATAAATCGCGCTCAACGCCAGCAATCCAGGATGCGTCAGGAGCTTCAAAAATGGAACCCGCGGAGCAACAGGTCCACCCGCCCGGTCCCCGGCAATACGGGACTCCAACAAATCCTTTTCCTCCTCCGTCAACCACCCGGCCTGTCGGATCCCATCACGCAGATAAACCAGAACCACCAACCCGACAATAACAGAGGGCAACCCCTCCAGGAAAAACAGCAACTGCCAGCCCGCCCATCCATGCACTCCCTCGAAAGTGTGGAGAATCCATCCTGACAAAGGACTGCCCACCACCCCGGCCACGGGCACCGCGGTCATGAAGAGCGCGATGATCCGCCCCCGCCGCCACTCGGGATACCAATATGTCAGGTAGAGGATGATGCCGGGAAAAAATCCCGCCTCGGCCACGCCCAGCAAAAACCGCATGAAATAAAACATCGCCGGCGTCTTGACCCACAGCATCGCGGACGAAATCAGCCCCCAGGTGATCATGATCCTGGCAATCCAAATCCGCGCACCCAGTTTTTCCAATAACAGATTGCTGGGGACTTCAAACAGAAAGTATCCCAGGAAAAAAATCCCCGCGCCCAGGCCATATACTTTTTCACTGAATCCCAGATCGCTCAGCATGTTGAGCTTGGCGAAGCCCACATTCACACGGTCCAAAAACGCGAGGACATAACATAAAAACAAAAACGGAATCAGCCGCAGCGTCACCTTGCGGTAAACGGCTGCATCCTTCTCAAGTCCCGGGTCCGTCACAGTCATAGGCACCCAACCTGACCGCCTCACGCCCGCGCCGCCATCAAAATTTTCGCATTCCACCACGCCGACAATACCAGTTCCAAGTCATCATCAGCAAATTAAACACGAAGATGTCGAAGACGGGGCAATTCCTCTCCTGCGCGCGCTCCACGACGCTCTTTTCCAACGTCATAACATGACGCAAAAGCTTTTTAATAACAGACCGCAGGCTGATTCCACGGTTATCGACCGACTGAACCACGCCAACGGCGTTAAGGAATTCAGTCTGGGGTTGCCGTGATAAACGGCTATCCTTGGCGTTGCCCGGCAGCCACGGATTAACGAGGCCGGAGCACCGGCGGAGTTGCGAGCGGAACTGCGAGCGGAAATTCCGGCGGCCTGATCACACCACAAAAATGGGTGCACAAAATGTCCACCTTCCTTTGAGCGCGCCCGCGCCGGGCGTCATGGTCGGAGGGTCGACATTTTGTCGACGCGTCTCCTCGGACAAATGCCCGACCCGGTCACAGGATGACGATTTCGCAACCAACTGCTTTTGACATCCCACCTTGCCACCGCTGAAGACCCGGAAAAAAATCCCAGTCTTCAGCGGGGAGTGGACATTGCCAACTCAGATTCCTTTTCCGCTCGGACCGCGGCGCAGGAGCCGCAACTGGTCCAGGCTGAGCACGGGCTCCGTGAGCAAGGGTTTCAGTGTGGCGATGAGGGCCTCAAGCCGGGCGATTTCCTCCTCGCGGCGCGTCGTGGCAGGCAGACGGCGCAGGCGGGCGATGTCCGAGGTGAACATGGCTTCCATCTGGTGGGAGGCCTTGCCGGCCAGTTCCCGCATCTTGATCGAAGCCCGCTGAGTCAGACTCCGCATCATGCTGGGGATGATGTTATACAAAGGCCGCGCATTGTTCCGCAACCATTCGCGACGGCCATTGCGCACGATTTTATTCACCATTTCACTGGTGTATTCGCCGCTCATGTCCTCGAAATCATGGCTGATCACCACCCGCACCGGAGTGGGGGGCATATGACGGGAAGCCTGCAGTGCAGGATCGGAGGACGCCGGGGTCGCCAGGAAAATACCCTCCAGCAGAACAATCTGGGCCCGTTCATCCTCCCACACCACATAGGCCGTGTTTCCGATGGCCGTGGCCAGCAGGCGGTCGGTGGCGCGGAAGACCAACGGATGGTCCCATGTCAGGAAATCCGCATCCTCGCGCACCATCGCGGTCGTGCGGCTGTAGCAAAGCTTCATGCCTTCCTTCGGAATCTCCTCCAAGCGGAACGAGGCCTCAGGATTCGGCTTCACGACCACCGTGCGGCCGCTCTTGGTTTCCACCAAAATCCCCAATTGCTCGAGGGTCCGGTTCATGAAGATGTCGAGTGAATCGTCATCGTCCGTGGATTTCATGCGGGCGGCAGCCTGCTCGGCGCCATTTTTCCGGCAGGACACAGACTCCAGGAAATAATCGCGGTGCTTATCGATCCGTTTCAGCGCGGAATCATGGGTGGAAGCCGACTTTTTGATGAGCGCCTTCAACTCCTCGTCCAACTTTGGATTATGCTTCACGCCGATGCGTTTGGCGATGTCATGGACGGGTTTGGCAAACTCCAAAGCTGTTTCCGCCTGTGCCGGGGACCAGGTGGAGAAGGCGTGCAGGCCTTGTTCCAACCACTGCGCGGTCATTTCCTGAGGGGTGTCCTCGATCACGGGAATGAGCACCTTCAAAGAGTCGCGGCGTTTGCTGTTTTCCGCCGTGAACACCCGGCCGGAGGCCTCCTGCAGGCTGAGCGGGGTGTCCCACAGCACGGTGATATCCATGCCGGGGAAACTGCGGCCGACCATATCCTCCTCACCGACAACAACCACGCTGGGCGCGATGTCATCGCTTCCGCGGATGTCGGGACCGACCAGTTCGACCAGACCCTGCACTTTTTTGGAGAGCACTTTTTCAACCGCTAGCGCGCGGCCGCGGCTGGAGCAAATCACCAAAGCGGTTGGCAAAGGAGCGGGTGGCTGCACTTCATCCGCCGGGACCGCGGGAACGGTCGGAGGCGCGGGGGGGGCGGGATTCACCAGCGAAGCCAGCCAGAGGGCCAGCACACTGTCCGCCGCCGAGGGCTGAGCTTTGGCTTTGCCTTTGGCCTCCACGGGTTTGCCGTGGAGCTTGAATTCCTCCTTCAATCCTTCACGGACCTCCGGTTTCAAACACTCCACCTGCACGATGGAAATCTCCCGGGTGGGAATGCCCAACGCGGATTGGCGGGTGTTTCTGAAGACATAACGTCCCTGTTCCTGACCATCGAGCAGATAGTCCAAAATTTGATCGCGGGCTTCCTCCCGGCCTTCTTTCCAAAGCTTGAGCGCCTCCTTCAGCTTTGGTTCGCTGGCGGCCAGCGGTTTGACAAATCCATCGGATTCCCGGTCCCAGGCGGTGACGCCGAGGAGTTGGGTGATGGCGGCCTCGATGGCTTCGTTGGTCTTGCGGTGCGCCGCGTATTTCCGGGGTGTTGCAAAGCCTTCGGGATCAAGCAGATGCAAGCGGCCAAAATGGCTCTTGGCATCCAGCTCCGGACCGGCATCGCTCAGGATGATGAGGCTCTTTGTCGCCGTGGAGACGGTTTCGACCGCCACCCAGGAGGCATTTCCGCCTTCCTCCGTCCATTCCAAAGTCTCACCGCCCGCGACAACAACCACGTCCCAACCCGCTTCCGCAGCGGCGGCGGCACGTTTTCCGCGACCGCCGGAAAGGTCCTCCAGCGAACAGGATTCCCATGGCCATTCCTCACCGTAAAAAGGATTGGTGGATTCCTCCCCTTTTTTGGTGCTGCTTTTCTTGGCGGCTTTGGGCGCGGCGGTCGCGAAGTCATCCGCGCTGACCCGGGCGAAAGTCATGGAAAAGCGGCGGGACAATTCCAGCTCCAGCGTTTCCAGCATGGCCTCGGGAGCCAACAAAAGCACGCGGTTGGCACTGCCGAAGGTCTTCAGCCTCTGAAGGATGAGTCCGGCCTCCACCGTCTTGCCCATGCCGCATTCATCCGCCAGCAAAACCCGGGGATGTGCCTGGCGGGTGGCCTGCACGGCCACATACAATTGATGCTGACGCGGGTTGAATCGGCCATTGAAAAAACCACGCAGGGGAGCCCGCAAGGTCTTGAACCGGCGATAGAGCGCCCGGTGGCGCAGGTTGTAAACCGGCTTGTCATCCACCTGGGCGTTCAGCAAGCGGTCAAACGGTTTGCTGAAAGTCAAAGAGTCCGACAACCGGCTCTCCTCGACCTTCTTGCCTTTGTTGATATAAGTGACCAGACCGTCCTTCTCAATCAGATCTTCAACGGTGAATTCCTTGCCCTCCTGGGTTTTGAGCACATCCCCCACGGAAAAGCTGACCCGCGTAAGGGGCGGATTTTCAACGGTATAAACCCGGGTGGTTTCGCTGGAGGGGAAAACAATGTTCACCCGGTCCGGTTCCACTTTAAGCACCAGTCCCAGTCCTAACTCCGGCTCGGTCTGGCTTAACCAGCGCTGCCCTGCTACAAATCGGTTCACTACCATTTCAGAAATTGTGTCAAATTGAAAAAGAGAGCTATAGGGGGCCAAAGTGCGCGGTCAAGAAGTTCCGCTTGAAATCATATAGCGAAATACACAACCAACTAATATTCAACGGGTTGCAAAATCACCCCAATTCCCGACAGTGCGACAAAATTACGCACCCAAGGGCATATTTTAACGCGGTAGGCATGCCCGGGCCCTGAATTCCATGCGATTCCGCCAAGACATTGGAGCCGCCTGCCTTGTTTCCGTAGACGCAGTTACCGCGCCAAATTTTCAACCAAATCGACCCGGCATGACAACATGTTATCGCCCTCAAAATCAAAGAATCCCATGAATTTGCGGTCTGCCAGCAAATGATGGAACCATTCCCGGTCATCGGCCCACATTTCGTCGAACGGAATTTCATCCGTTTTGGTCCAGCGCGGAATCGCCTCATCCGTCTCAACCGGTTCACCCTCACAATCATCCGCACGGAACACGTGGCAAAACAGTCCCAGCCCGTCGGTGAACTGGAACGACAGTAGGCCAACTTCCCTGACGCCCTTCGCCCGCACTCCCAGTTCCTCCTCGGTCTCCCGCACCGCGCACTGCTCCGGCGTCTCTCCCGGATCCAACTTCCCACCAGGGCCATTGATTTTTCCCGCGCCAAGCCCCCGTTTTTTCCTGATGAGGAGAACCCGGTCCTCCTTGACCACAAAAAGCAGAGTGGCCACCAGACCCGGCTGCCAGCCAGTCCAGTCAGTGGGAACAAAAGTAAATGGGGTATCGGACACGGCCCCGTCATCCGCCGGGAATGGCCGGGCGGCAACCATAACTTCAGAGGGGCCATGGGGCACCTGGAAATGGCAATTTCTCCGGAACCGGCTTTGGGGCGATGGGAGTGACTGACATTTTGTTGGAAAAAAAGATTGTGCATTTTCCCAAAAGCAAATAATTGCATTTGTTTTAATCTTCAATTCACCCTTTCCAAGAGCCCTCAACCAATTCCGGGTTGCCGGTTCCCCAGTTCAGAACACCTTCCGCACTCTTTATATGTCCCGTAAATTCCTAGCCCCGGCCCTGCTTCCATTCCTCTCTCCGTTCGCCATGGCCGCCGGCGATTTCACCACCACCGCCATTACCGGGGATGCGGATTCCGGAATCAGCGCTGACAAGGCCTACACAGTGGCAGTCGATGTCTTCGGCACCGGAAACGTGAGGATCAATGACGCCGTCTTCACCGGCAGCGGCGGCGGTGGCAATCCCGGCACCAACGCTTACGCGACCAGCGGTTTGAACAATGGCTTCACCGGATTTGCGAATCCGGTCAGCGGCAACACCGGCGCGATGATTTCGAATTTCCTCTATAATGGAAATCCCGCCACCTACACACTCAACAACCTGCGCGTCGGTGAAACCTACACCACCACCTTTTTCAACGCAGCCTTCGGAGGACCGGGGGGACGAATCCACAACGTCACCACCTCCGACGGCGGGGTCCTGAACAACTACGACCAAAACGGCCAGCCCGGCAGCACACTGAAATACACCTTCACCGCCGCCTCCAACTCGCTGACTTTCAGCATGACACCGGCGGTGCCGGCGGATACCTGGCACCATTACGCCTTCAGCAATGAGGTCGTTAAGCAAAAAGCGCTGCTTACCGATAATTTCTACGCGCCCGTCAATCCCGACACTAACAACCTCAACTTCAATCTCGCCGCACGTCAGGGCGGGCTGCTCACCGCCGGTGGAGCCACCATCCCGTGGGTGGGATCCGGAAACACCCAGGTGGGCAACGCGACCGGCGGCATTGATGGAGGAAACTACCTCCTGAGCGCCTTCGGGGCCACCAGTGCGCTTGATAAAAATTTCAACGGCTCCTCCTCCGCGGGCGGTATTTCCGTCTCCTTCGACCTCGCTCCCAACTCTGTCGCCAACGGGGACGCGACCGTGTGGGAATCCATCAACATCGGTCAGTCCAGCGCCGATAAAAATGGCGTCGTGAATGGAGGGCACAGCCATTTCGGCATTCTCTTCCGCGGCAATGGTCTCCTCCAGGCCTTCGATGGCAACGTGGTTCTCACTCCTGGCGAGCCCCTCTGGAGCGCCGGAGCGCAAACCAACGGCCTTACCCGAATTGAGTTGTTGGCGACCGATCCCACGGACGGCAACCCCTTCGACGGCATTGGGCAAACCGACATCTCGGTCTTCAGTGGCGGCGTGCTGGCCTACTCCTTTTCCAAGACCGGTGGTGGATACGCTGATAACTACCTGAACTTCTCCGCCGCCCACATTGGAGGAGTGGACAACCTCATGGTCGCCCAAATGGTGCCCGAACCCACCGGAGCCGCCCTCCTGGCCCTCAGCGGCAGCCTCCTCCTTCGCCGCCGCCGCCGGGCCTGAAATCAAACCCCATCGCAAAGGCAGGTTATCGACGCCTGCGGACTGCCGGTTCTTCCAAACGGGACTGACCGGCCGCTGCATCATTGCGTGCAAATATGGAAAGGCATCCCAGGGGAATGCAGGCATACTCCCGATCCTTTTCATCGCATTGGTGCTGCATTCCGGGCTTTGGAAGGGATTCAATGCTTTGAAAGGCCTTGGCGATGAAATGTCCATTTAGATTTGGATATTCTCTCATGCCACTTCAACCGGATCGTTGGATCGGAATTTTGGCAGGCAAGTGTCTGGCGAAAGGTGGCGGAAAGACCAAAGACACTGTGAGTTGGAGCAATTTAAATCATCATGTGTCCACCATGCCCGCGGTTATTCAGGCCCTCAGAGCCGGAATCGTTAAACTTC
>JAQGPD010000314.1 GCA_028293305.1 Verrucomicrobiales bacterium
CGATCCGCGTCAGATCGAGGAGCTGGAGGAGCGCATCAATTTGTTGGAAAACCTGAAGCGGAAATACGGCGGAACCATTGAGCGCGTGCTGGATCACCGGGATCAGGCGGCGGACAAGCTATCAAAAATCGAGGGTCGCGGCGACGAGTTGGAGCGCCTGCGCATCGAGTCCGCGAAGGCCCGGGAAGTCGTGGACAGCACCGGCCTGACCTTGGGCCAGCTCCGCCGGAAAGCCGCGCCGCGCCTGGCGAAGGAAGTGGCGCGCCACCTTGGCGATCTCGGATTCAAGCAATCCAAATTCACCGTGGAACTCACGCCCGCCGCCCAGCCTGGACTGCATGGTCTGGAGGAAGTGGACTTCATGTTCGCGCCCAATCCCGGCGAGCCCGCCAAGCCCTTGCGCGTCATTGCCAGCAGCGGGGAAATGAGCCGCGTCATGCTGGCCGTGAAGAGCGCGCTGGCCAAGGAGGACAGCATCCCCCTGCTCGTTTTCGATGAAATCGATGCCAATGTCGGCGGCGAAATCGCGGCGGCCGTCGGTCGGAAAATGGCGGAATTGGGGACCAGTCACCAGATCATCAGCATCACCCACCTGCCGCAGGTCGCCGCCTTGGCAAGCTGTCATTATGTGGTGAATAAAGTCGTCCAAAAAGACCGCACCTTCAGCCAACTCACCCGCGTCGACGGCGAGCTGCGCGTGGACGAAATCGCCCGCATGCTCGGCGGCAAAGCGGAAAGCGCTCGGGCGCACGCCAAGAGTTTGCTCGCAGGGACAGCCTAGGCAAGGATCGGAGGGTCAACATTTTGTTGACGAGGTTCAGCCAGCAGATGCACTGGTTTTCAAAAGGCGGGCCACTTATTTCCCTGTCCGGGATGTGGCAGTGAGTGAGTCTTCGGTCTCCGTTAGCCGGGGTTTTCGGCTGATCTATCCGTGGCCTTTTCCGCGGAATGGTGAAGTTGTTATCTCAGGGCCCGTTCCTGGGGGAAATAGGTCTTATTTGTCCTATAGGTCTTATAGGACCTATTTTCATTCCCGTCGCGGACGGTGTAGTGGCGTCTGCTGCGCAGAAAACGCGGGTGGCCCGCAGCGGCTTAGGCCACAAGGTTTCCTTAAGCGACCAAGTTCGTGGCCACGAAGTAGATCATGGCGGCGGCGCTGCTGACGATGGCGGTGAGGTTGAGCGCGGCGAGGGAGTTGGTGAGAGGAGCGTTCATGGCGGTGATTTCGTTGTGTGAGAAATAATAGCACTCGTCATAGGTTCCGCAAGATCATTTTTACAAATATTATCATTTATACAATCAGTATTGAGAATATTAGTTCTTCTACGGACAATTGTTCGCTAGACCTCCCCAGGAATAGCTCGCAAATCTTGGATTCGAGGGTGTGCTTTTGCCGATTTTCTCATAAGTGTGCGATTCGAAGTGCCGCACAGGGTGGAATATGTCAGTCGCGGACAAGGGAGGACAAGGGCGGGCGGGGAAAGCCCCCTGTCGAAGGCGGTGTCCGCTTCAGTGCGGGCTGATTTGAGAAATCCTGCTGCCTGAGAACCAATGGCTTATCCCAAGTCACCTGTTGCCCGACTGGACCGTCGGAACAGTCGGAACCGTCGTCTCCGGGATGGGTTTAAGTGCCGCAGCGTCTGGGACGGCGGGAGCGGCGGGAGTGGTGGAAGCAGTTGGACCGGAAGATTTTTCCGGCAGCAGGACAAAACCAAATTTTCCGAACGATTCCCGGGCGGATGCGCTACGCAGGAACTCCACATAGGCCCGCGAGCTGAGGGGATTTTTCGACGACTTCAGAACCGCCACCGGGTAAATGATGCGCGGGCCTTCGGCGGCGGGGACTTCGCAGGCGATCTTCACCTTTTTGGAAATGGCGGCGTCGGTCTTATAAACGATGCCGGCATCCGCGTTGCCGGATTCCACTGCGGCGAGCGCGCTGCGGACGTTTTCCATGGCGATGATCCGCGGCTGAAGCTGGGTCCAGATTTTCAGGTTTTGCAGGTGCTCCTTCGCGTAAATTCCCACGGGCACGGTATTCGGATCCCCGGTCGCGATGCGGCGGATGCCGGGTTGGACGAGGTCGCTGATGGTATTTAAAACCAGCGCGCTGTCCGCCGGAACCACGACGGTGAGGGAATTCGATAGCAGGGGACGGCGGGTGGCGGGGTCGATGAGCCCCTGTTTTTCCAATCCGTCCATGCGCGCTTCATCGGCGGAAATGAAAAGATCCACCGGCGCGCCTTCCTCGATCTGACGGGCCAGCAGGCTGGAGGCGCCGAGATTCAGCTGCACTTTCGTCCCCGTTTCCTGGGTGAAGGCGGCATCGATTTCCCCCAACACTTCCGCCAAGCTCGCGGCCGCGGAAACGCGCAGGCTGTCCGCCGGGCAGGGCAGGGCGCCGGCGAGGGTCAGGAAAAGGGCGAGAATTGGAAAAAACGGGTGGGTTTTCACAGGAGGGGGGATTTTAAAACCAAGGCGGAAAATGCAAAAAAATCACGACCACACCTGCTCGTCCCGGTAGGCGGCCGGGGAGGTGTTGCGGCATTGGCGCATCACGCGGCTGAGGTAGTGTCGGTTTACAAGGCCGCATTGCTCCGCGATTTCCTCGATGCTGCTTTCCCCGCCCCGGAGTTGGCGGCAGGCTTCGTCCAGGCGGTAATCCAGCAAAACGCGCATGGGGGCCTGGTTGAGCTCCTCTTTAAACAGGTGGTTCAGATTCCGCACGCTGAGTCCGGCGTATTTCGCGATTTGGCCCGCGCTCAACTTCACGCTGAGGTGTGCGCTCATGAAATCCAAGGCCTTCAGCACCCGGGCATCCGTGCGCTGCCGCATCCAGACGCGCTCGGGGAGCAATCGCAGCGCCTGCCCCACAAATTGCACCGTCAGCCAGGGAAATCCGGGATCCGGATCCGCGATGCCGAGCTGCGAGACCGTGTGGAGCAGCTCCGGCGAGGGATCGCAGCGGTAGATGCCGGGCAGGGCACGACCGGCGGGACGGCCGAGCTTGAAATGGGCATACCACTTGCTGAAACGCTCCTTCATCGTCGTGCTGAAAACCGTGTGTGGCGGAATCAGATACACAAATCCCGGCAACAGCGGCATGGTCACGCCATCGATCTCCACAATCCCTCCCGCGCTCAGCGGCCAGTAGAGCCGCCAATACGGATCCGTGAAGCGCCGCAGCTCCCATTCATGCAGTTCAATCTTCCGGGTGGCCAGAATATCCACCATCACCCCCGGGTAGGAATCCGTCCTTTTTCCCTGCACCCGATGCGCGGAATCGCGGGGCACCACGCTGTGGAATGAATCGGAGGGAGGCATGGTCTTGCGGAATCAGACACAAGTCTCGCGTAAGCGGGCATGGATTGCAAGACAGGGCGTGATATAAACGCAGCGTCAGGAACCCGGCGCTCCCGCCTGGCTCCCCCGCAACCCAGCAATCCCCCGCAACACCCTCATCCATCCACGATCATGGCCGATATCCAAACCAGCGCAGCCGACAAAAAGGAAAAGGAATATTTCACCGACGTCCCGCAGACCTCCCCGGGCTTTTTCCTCAAAGGATCCCACCAATACGACTGGGGCATGAAAAACCGCCTCAGCCGCGTCTTCAATCCGAAGAACGGCCGCACCGTCATGCTCGCCTTTGACCACGGCTACTTCCAAGGCCCCACCACTGGTCTCGAGCGCGTGGACCAGACCATCCTCCCCCTCGAGCCCTACGCGGACTGCCTCATGCTCACCCGCGGCATCCAGCGCTCCGTCGTCCCCGCCAGCACCACCAAGGCCATCGCCCTGCGCGCTTCCGGCGGCACTTCCATGATCAGCCCCATGGAGGAATGGGAAGGTGAAATCGACGGCAAAAAAGCCAAGTTCGGCCGCCCTGGATTCGAGCCTCTTTCCAACGAAAGCACCGCCCTCAACATCGAGGAAGCCATCCGCCTCAACGCCAGCATCCTCGCCGTGCAGGTCTTCATCGGCGGCGCCTATGAGCGCCAGTCCCTGAAAAACCTGACCGATCTCGTGGACGCCGCCAGCCGCTACGGCATCGGCGTCATGGGCGTCACCGCCGTCGGCCGCGCCATGGCCCGCACGCCCCAATACTTCCGCCTCGCCACCCGCATCATGGCGGAACTCGGCGCCAACGTGGTGAAATGTTACTACACCGAAGAGGGTTTTGAAACCATCACCTCCTGCTGCCCCGTGCCGATCGTCATCGCCGGCGGGAAAAAACTCCCCGAACTCGAAGCGCTGCAAATGTGCTACAACGCCATCCAGCAGGGTGCCAACGGCGTGGACATGGGCCGCAATATTTTCCAAAGCGACGCCCCGATTTCCATGATGCGCGCCGTCCGCGGCGTCGTCCATGAAAACCTCTCCCCGGAAGCCGCCTTCCAGCTCTACCAGGATCTGAAATCCAATCCCTCCGCCTGACCCGCCCCTATGATCAACGCACCTGATGCCCGGCAAGGGCGCGACATGATGCTGCTCACGGCGGACCGCATCATCGCCGCCGAGGAAATGTTATCGCAGGCGGACCGTGACCTCGGCGACGGGGACCACGGGCTCGGCATGAAGCGTGGCATGGAAGCCGTGAAGGCCAAACTCGCGGCCATGGAACCCGCCAGCGTGGAGGAGGTTTTCTCCGCCGCCGGCATGGCCATGATGAGCAGCATGGGCGGAGCCTCCGGCGCGCTCTTCGGCACGGTTTTCCGCGCCGGCTCCAAAGGCCTGACGGGTCGCCCGACCCTCGATTCCGAAGGCATGGCCCTGTTCCTGGAAGCCGCCGTCGAAGGCGTCCGGAAACGCGGCGGCGCGGAAATCGGCGACAAAACCATGGTGGACGCCCTCGCCCCCGCCGCGACAGCCGCCCGGGAATCCGCCGCGCTCCCGCTCGGTGAAGCCCTCAGCGCCATCGCCGCCGCCTCCGAGGCCGGCAAGGAAGCCAGCCGCGCCATGGTCGCCAAATTCGGCCGCGCCAAAACCCTCGGGGAAGCCTGCATCGGCTTCCCGGATGCCGGAGCCCTCTCCGTCACTATCATCCTGACCGCGTTCCGCGATTACGTCAGCGAAGCCAGTTAGGCCAGGCTGGATTTTTCCCGGTCCGGCTGATCGCCCATCACGTAAAAAAACCTCCCGGACGGCGGCGCGGAACCCCCGCGTTCCCGCCGCCGTCCCCCCTTTTCCCACTTCCATGAAATTCCTGCCCTATCTGATTTTTTCCTGCCTCGCCGCCGGCCTGCTTCCCGCCTCCGCGGACGAGTTCCGGCCTTTGTTCAATGGCAGTGACCTGACAGGATGGGAGGGCAGTCCCGAGCTGTGGTCCGTCCACGACGGCACCATCACCGGCAAGACCACCGGCCCCGGACAGTTGAAGTATAACCAATTCCTGATCTGGCGCGGCGGAGTGGTTAAGAACTTCGAGCTGCACGTCAAAGTGAAGCAGTCCGGCAACAACACCGGCATCCAATACCGCAGCAGGGAACTCCCGGCCGTCGGTCCTTTTTCCGTCGGCGGCTATCAATGCGACATTCATCCCAACGCGCCCTACAACGCGATGCTTTATGAAGAGCGCGGCCGCGGCATCGTTGCCAAAAATGGACAAAATGTCGTCGCCGACCCCCAGCACGCCGCCTGGCTGGTTTCCGAACACGAACCCGTCAAAGCGGACGTCGCCCAGTGGAATGAATACACCATCATCGCCCAGGGAAATCACGTCACCCACAAGCTGAACGGCCAGGTCACGGCGGACTTCGTGGACCATGACGCCACGGCCCGCTCCCTGGAAGGCGTGCTCGCTTTCCAAATTCACGCCGGGCCCGCCATGGAAGTCCAAATCAAGGACGTGCTCCTCAAGGAACTCCCGGAAGGCGGCGGCGTCGATTTCGCCACCACTCCCATCCCGAGCGATGCCCAACGCATCGAAGGCATCGGCCCCGCCAAACCTAAACCGGCTCCC
>JAQGPD010000318.1 GCA_028293305.1 Verrucomicrobiales bacterium
CATTAGACGGTGGTTGAGCGCAAGCGACACCATCGGAATCCATTCACAAAACCCAGCATCCCGGAGGGATGCCAGCGGCGGACGTGGAAAATGCGACGACTTCAGCTTCCACCAAGCTATCTTTTCAAATCGTATCCTTGCTGCCACCCCTCCGGGGTGGAGAGATCTTTATCTGTTCACACGGCGGTGTCGCTGCGCTCAACCGCCGGCTAATGGCTATAATCCCTCCGGGATAAAATGAGAACCACCATCTGGCAGACAGTATTTTCAGTTATAGCCGTGACGCTGCGCTCAACCGCTGGCTAATTCATTTTAAATAATGACATATCCAGCGTCCGACCCCGGAGGGGTTAAATATTTATAGCCCTCATCAGCCGTTTATTTTTAGATCCGGAGGAGCGACATCTGGAATCATCGGGGTAGAATAGGCCACTCCTCCGGAGCTTGATCATTTTTCCCATGTCCATAACTAGAAAGATTCCGGCCCTCCGCGCCTAATATTGCAGAGGCATGGCGGCGGCTACGGCATTATTTGGACTGCTTTTATGGCTAGAATCCCTCCGGGGTAGAATGAAAAGAGCTTCTCCGGGATTGGAGGGAAATCATCCTATGGAATGCTGTGTTATCATTTCCGGCGGTTTGCGAACGTCGGCATTGGTATGATAGGCTCAAACTTCCACGGTGTAGACCTGGAGGCGGCCCCAGGGGCCCCATACGCCGGCTTTGGGGGCGGGTTGGCCGTTGGCTCCGGTTAGGATGAGGGACTTTCCGTCGGCGGTGAAGCGGGCGTGGGTGATGCGTTTTTTGGTGTCAATGGAGTGGACCAGGCTGCCGTCGGCGGCGGAGAAAAGGGCGGCGTTCCAGGTGCCCTGGGCTTGGCGGCCGGCCATGAGGAAATGCGTGCCGTCCGGATGCCAGGCGACGGTTTCCATGAGGCCGGTGCCGTGCTGGCCGTCCTTGATCTGGTCGCGGCGTTCTCCCTTTTTCCAGTCCCAGCGCTGCCAGGTCATCTTGCCATTCCCGGCCATGGGATCGCCCATGGGACCCATGCCGCAGGCGAGAAGGGTTTCGTTGTCAGGCGAGAACGCGAGGCCATAGATGCCGCCGCAATAGTGGTGGGATTTGGTGGTGCCCCAGGAGGAAAAGTCAGGGGTGTTCCATTGGGAGACGGGTTGGCCGCCGGCGCTTCCTGGCAAGTTCCAGACTTTGATATCGCCCATGAGATTGGCGGCGGCGAGATGGTTGCCGTCGTGGGTGAAGGCGCAGCTGAGGACGGGCGGGCCGTGGGTGAATGCCGCCACGAGGTCGCCGGTCAGGGTGTCGAAGACTTTGACGGAAGGCTCGGTTTCCGGCGCGGGTTCGTATTTCCAACCGCCGGGGAGATACTGGCCGGTGACGGCAGCAAGCCGGCGTCCGTCCGGGGAAAGTGCTAGTTGCCAGTTCCAAAACCGGTGCGCCTGCACGCGGCGGAAGCAGCGGCGCGTAGCGGTGTCGTGCCACATCAGCCAGCCGTCGTAGCCGCCGGAAATGACGGTGCGGCCATCCGGCAGGAGGACGCAGCCGCTGGCGTAGGAGGTGTGTTTTTCCGCAAAGGCTTCGCTCTTTCCGCTAACGGGATCGATGGCGTGCACGCTGCCGTCCACGCAGGAAACGTAGGCATGCGCGCCATCCGCGGACAGGGCCAGTCCGAGGACGCCGGTGGGGAGTTGGTGATCGTGGGCGACGGTGAGTTTCATGGGGGTCAGGCCAGCAGGTCGCGGATGGGTTCGATCTTGTTTTCCACGCGGTGGAAGGTGGGCATGCCGGGCAGGTCGTATTCCGCGTAGGGGTCGATGCCGAGGGCGGTGAAGATGGTGGCGAAGAGGTTTTGCTCGTTGTAGGGTTTTTCAATAACATCCACGCCGTCCGCGTCCGTGGCGCCGGTGACGACCCCGCGTTTCAGCCCGCAGCCGGTCATCATGAGGCTCCAGGCATTTGGATAGTGATCGCGTCCGCGGGCGGGATTCATCCACGGCGTGCGGCCGAACTCGCCCATGGCGATAACAAGAGTGGAGTCCAACAACCCGCGCTCCTCAAGGTCCGTGACGAGGTGATGCACAACGCGATCCATTTCCGGGACGAGCATCTGGTGGATTTCGTGTTGGAAGACGTGGTTGTCCCAGTTCATGCCGTTGGCCACCATCACAAATGGCGCGCCGTTTTCCACGAGGTGGCGGGCCATGAGGGAATGCTGTGCGAAGCTGCCGGGGCCGTAGCGCTCGCGGTCTTTTTCCGGCAGCTTGCTAACATCGAAAAGATCCGCGCTGGCGGTCATGCCTTTCATGCGTTCAAAGGCGGCATTCTGACTGCGGGCGATGGTGCTGTTCCGGTCGCGCTCGTATTTTTGCGTCAGGAAACGGCGGAGGGTTTCGCGGGATTCCAGGTCGTGCTGGGGAATGGTGGCGGCTGCGGCGTTCAGGAGATTTGTGTAGTCGCCGCCGAGGCGGACGGGGGCGTGTTCCGCGCCCAGCCAGCCGGCCCAGTTCCCGGCTTTGAAGGACTCGAATTCATTCCCGCCGGGGATGGGATCGAGGAGGATGAAATTGGGAATGGCACTATCCAATTGTCCCATGGCCTGCGAGAGCGAGCTGCCCAGGGTGGGGCGCGTGAAGCCCGCGCGTTCCGGGCTGCCGCGTTGCAGGAGCGAGATCGCCTGGAAGTGTTCCGGCTGGCTCGTTTTCATGCTGCGCACGATGTTCAGCTTGTCCGCGATGCCCGCGCAGTTAGGCATCAGTGAGGAAAACCGCGTGCCGGGAATGGCGGTGGGGATGCTGCCGAAAGGCCCGCTGCCGGGGCGGCCGTCCTTGGGGTCCCACGTTTCGAACTGGCTGGGCGCGCCGCAGAGCCATAACAAAATGCAGTGTTTTTGCGCCTTCTTCGTTTCCGCGGCAAAGACCGGATTGTGGAACAGGCCGGCGAAACTGGCGGCGCTGGCGAGCGCTCCGCCGGTGAGGCCTTTGAGGAAAAGGCGTCGGTGCAGCTGGTGCTCGCCCGTGGCGCAGCGGCCGGGGATGAGGTTGGGGGAATCCGGGCTCATCATCATGGAGTGGTTAGGAATTCGGCGCCGGTCATCAGGGCCCATAACAAGTCACGGGAAGCCCCGGCGGAGTCGGCGGCGCGGGCCGTCAGGAAGGCGGTGGCGGCTTCCGATTCCTGGGCATCCGCGGGGCGTCCCAGCACGGCGGTGAAGGCGGCCTGCACGCGGGCGGGGGCATCGGGAAGATTGGCTAGTTTTTCCGCCGTGTTGCCTGGAGCCGGAGCAAGCAGGCCGGCGAGGACGGGGGAGTTTGTCAGGAACTGGGCCTGTTGGAAAGTGGCGTTGTAGTCCTTTGGCAGGACATCCGGCAAGGCGGTGATGGTGGCGCGGCGGAGCGTGTCATCGCTGGCGGGCAAGCCGGAGGCGATGCGCCAGGAACGGGCGATTTGCTCGGCGGTCAGCGGACGCTCCAGGGCTCCCGCGAAGGCTTCCGGCGGGGTGCCGGCGGGGGCGGTGGAAAGCGCATAGGCCTGACTGAGCACGAGGCCGCGCACGAGTCGGCGGACATCGTGGTGGTGTGAGGAAAAATCGCGCGCCAGCCAGTCGAGCAGCGCGGGATGGCTGGGGACATTCCGGGCATTCATTTCATCGATGGGATGCACGATGCCGCGGCCGAGGAAGAGAGCCCAGGCGCGGTTCACGAAGGCACGGGCGAGGAGCGGATTATCCGTGGTGGCGGCGACGGCGAAGGCCTCGCGGCGGGAAAATTTCGGGACTTTGACGGAGGCCTTGGCGTCGAGGTATTTGTCGTCGCTATCCTCCTCTTTTTTATCGCCCGCCGGCCAGGTTTCCGGGACAGTGTGACCTGTCAGGAGGGTGACGGTGGCGGGCTGCGATTCCTTTTTCAGGTTGGTGAAATTGATGAAACCACCCACGGCCGACTCGCCGACGGTGGAGCCGCC
>JAQGPD010000336.1 GCA_028293305.1 Verrucomicrobiales bacterium
TCCCAGGAGCCAAACTGCGAGGCCGGCGGCCGCTCGAAGGATACCCGGTGACCCTGGTTGCCATCGCGCCCATTATAAGCATATAAACTGAAGCCGCCCCAGTTGTTATAGGCATTGTAGGTATTCGTGGACAACTGCAGGACGATCCTCGCCCGCGGTGCCGTGCCCCCACCCCGCAGGACAAAATAGCATCCCGCCTCCGCCGAGCGGACGCTCCGGTGCGTGAACCCGCCTCCGCCATCGCGCGTGCGCAGGACCACCTGATAATAACCACTTTTCCACTCCGGCGGAATTTTGACGCGCACCGCCACCGGCCACGCGCAGCCATGGGATGACGCATTTTCCGGAACCGGATACGCCTGGCCCGCCACATTTTCCGCGCCCCACACCCGCACGGGCACCGCGCCCAGCCGCGTGATCTCCACGGAAAACGCCGCGCCCCCGGAGGAGACACAAAGCGTTAGCTCCTCCCCCGGCGCATAACTGACTTTGCCGGCATACCCCTCTATAAACAACGGCGGAGGCAACTCCCCGCGCACGGCTTCCGGGACCGCACAAACCGCCAGCAATCCAGCTTTCAGGGCGTGACGGCGGTTCACAGAGAGAGGGCGTTTTTCCATACTGAACAAGACTCGCCACGGAAGCCCGGTCTTCCATGATCCTGCCCTCAATCAGCAGGATTATTTTTCGCCACAACCCTCCCGGCAGCCGCCCGCTCCTAACACGAAGAGCCAACTAGCAAGTTAGCTGCCGGCGGCAGGCCGTTCAAGGTTGCTCTTCGACAATGAAGAACAACTTCGAAGCCGTGGGCGTCGTGGGCGTGAAGGTGTGGGTGGTGGTCGCCCCCGCTCCTCCCACGACCGATGCCGCAGGGGTGAATCCGGAAAGCGTCGCCGATTGACGGATGAGATAGGTGCGATCAGGGGTGGAGGTCCATGTTAGAGTGACTTCCCCGGTGGCCGCGTTGCGCGACATTGCCGTGATCACAAATCCATCGGTCGCCGCCGCCGGAAAGAGTGCCTTGGCATGGGCCGTGATGGTAGCAGGAGTCAGAGCCGAATTGTAAGCCGCGAAGCCGAAGATATGCCCGGCCAACCGGTCAAAAAAGGTAGGCGCCGGCAGCGTGGTGAAAGCGTTCGCAATGGCGGCAATGCCCTGCACTCCTTCACTATCCAAAGGGATGCCGGTGAAGGTGTGGGACAAAACCCCATCCACATACAACTGCGTATCCACCCCGTCCGAGGTGAAGACCAGATGCGTGTCCTGATTCAAGGGCGCGGACACCGCGGCATTGTGATCCGCGATCCCGAATTTCGTGAGGCCCAGCACCCCGGTATTGGGGGACTGCTCGAATTTCAGCCCTTCCCCGGCCCCGTCTTTGCGGTTGCCCATGAGTGCAGACGAGCCCGCCACATCGCCCCCGTTGACGATGAATTCAAAGGAACGATCCCCGGTCAGCGCCCCCACGTCCACCGTGGTGGGATCGGCGCCCGAGACAGGCACCATAAGAGTGGCCGCAGGTGCCGTCCCAGCCGTCGCCGCGGCTTGCCATGCGGTGAAAGTGCCCGCGCCTCCATCCGCGGCAAAGGCATCGCTGTGCGTGAAAATCTCAGCGGGCGACAGGGCGCTATCATAACTTGCGAAGCGCAGGACGCTGCCATTCATCCGGTCCGCATATGAAAACAGCTCCGCAAAGGAACCCACCCCTCCCAGCCCCAATTCCCGGTGAAGGTCCAGGCGGACTCCCGCCATGGCCCCGGCCGGCTCTCCATCGATGTAAAGCAGCGTGTCCGTGCCGTCATAAACATACACCACCTGACAAATGCGGTTCACAGGGGGAACGATGCCGGAATTATAGTCCGCGATCCCGAAATCCGTGACGCCCAGGGCGCCGGTGTTGAAGGATTGCTCAAACTTCAGACCCTGCGTGCTCGACCGCCCCAACAACGCGGACGACGTCGGCACATCCCCCGCATTCACCACAAATTCAAATGACCGCGGGCCCACCATTTCCCCTACATCCACCGCCACGGGAGCCATGCCGGACACGACATCAAAATATGTCGCCACCGGAACGGGACCCACCGCCGTGACCGAAGCCTTCCACGCCTCCACAACCGGCGCCGGAGCCCGGTCCGCCGCGAACGCCGTGGAGCGGGCCAGAATCGCCGCATCGCTCAGGGCTTCCGCATAACTGGCGAAGCCCAGAACATGGCCATCCATGCGGTCCACCCAACCTTCACCATTCCGCGCCGCGCCCAAACCCACCGGCCCGCTCAGGGTGATGGTGGCCCCGGTAAAGGTATGCCTCAGCTGCCCGTTGATGTAGAGCTGCGTATCCGTGCCATCGGTTTTATAGACAACATGGATATCACTGTATAAAATGCTGCCGATTTCCGTGACATAATCCGCCACGCCAAAAGCGGTCAGGCCGAAAACACCCGTGTTGTTATTTTGCTCGAACTTCAATCCCTGCAACGGCAGGAGACCCAGCAGCGCGCTGGAAGTCCCGAAATCGCCGGCATTGACGATGAACTCATAAGTCGCCGGACCCCCCAGCGCCCCAACGTCAAACACCAGCGGATTCAGCCCGTGAACCGGGGTAAACAGCGTGGCGGCCGGAAAAACCGCGCCGGTTTCCACCGCATTCCGCCAAGCGGCAAAGTCCGCCCGCACCGCGCACGGGGCAAGAACAGGGAATACACACAAAGGCATCAATAAGCGTCGGCAATTTTTCATATCGATAAGTCTTGGTTGGATCTACTTAATCTATTTAAATTGGATTAGTGACTGCTTCACACAGCCCACCGGCATTCAGGCCGGTGGAAATTCGGTAATAACAGGGTAGACCAAGGGGTGTTTCATGGCGTCTCAACTTCACCGCCACTCCCATCATGTCAATTTTTCTTAACCCTGATACCAATGCTAATCTGACCAAATCTCCGAGTAAATCGACAGTTTTTGTCCCTTGGGCCTATCTCCACCTGACGAAACGCCGCAAACCCGCGCCTATCCAATTCACCCCGGCTCTCCAACCACGGATATTTCAAAAAAGGGCGGCGCCCCTGGAACAGCCCTCCAAACGCCGGGATCTTCCCCTTCGTCCCATGGGGGGAAGGATCCAAACTCCTCTGCCCGCCGGACTTCAGCCGGCGGCATTTGATAGTATTCGGACACGGGAGCCTCCAGCCAAGCTTTTATCCTACATTTGGATCCTGCAGCACTCCCAAGACTGGAGGACATGCTTCGAATTCCATGCCAACCGGACCGGTCCGTGAAGCTTCCATTCACTCATCCACCCGCAGGCATGCTCCCCCAGCTGGATGAATGGCTGAACTTCCATTTCTATATGATAAACGCGCCGACTTATACGAAAAAGCCCCCAAGAGCTAACGATTGGGTTGACGCCATTTACCGCCACTCGCCCACAACCCCCAACCCGCGAAATCATGTCAGGGAAGGTTGCGGAGCTAGCTACTTTTTATTGAGTCGGCGCTGCTTGGTCACCTGCATCCCGATCGAGACCATGGTCCACACCCAGATGAGCATCAGACCCCCACTCACTACATGACCGGCCTTCGCGCAGGGGGGCCATTGCA
>JAQGPD010000351.1 GCA_028293305.1 Verrucomicrobiales bacterium
CCGGCCAGGCGGCCCCGCGCCCGCCGCGGCGCAGGCGGCGGCGGGCGTAGCGGAGGTGATCCAAAAACTCATCATAGCTCGCATAACGTTCCGCCGGACGCCGCCGCAGGGTGTGGCCGAGCATGGCCACGGTTTCCGCGGAAAGCACGGTGGCGGCTTCCTTCATATCCGCCGGTTTCGACTTCAATGCCTTCAATTCCGATAACGAATTGCTGTCGGAAGCGAACAAAGGTTTCCCCATCATCGCATGATAGAGGGTGGAACCCAATGCATAGATATCGCTGCGGAAATCCTCCGGTTCGCCATGCAAAGTCTCGGGCGGCACATAATACGGGGTGGCCCAGATTTCGGAATCATGCACGCCATCGCGGGAGAAAACCGCCAGGCCGAAGTCCACGATTTTCGGCGTGCCTTCGGAGGAAAGCAGGATGTTGCCCGGTTTGATATCCCGGTGGATCAGGCCGGCGTCCTCCGCCGCTTTCAGTCCCAGCACCACCTGCTCCGCCAGCTCCAGCACCCACGCCTCCTCCAGCCGGCCGTTCTTTCTTATCCTATCATCCAGGCTGCCGCCCTCGACCAATTCCATCGCAATATAAAAATAATCCTGATCGCGTCCCGCTGTATAGACTTTCACCACATTCGGGTGGCCGATGCTGGCGGTGATCTGCGCCTCGCGCTCGAATTGACGCAGGCGTTTGTCATCCTGACTGAGGCCGGGATTGAGGATTTTCAGCGCCAGGTCGCGGCCCAGGGATTCGTCCCTCGCGCCGAAAACCCGGCTCATTCCTCCCAGACCGACCTCCCGCGTGATGGTGAAATGGTGGAACGACCGGCGCACGCGCACCGTTTCCGAGCAGGCGGGGCATTCCACGGAGGACCAGGGCTCCAAGCCGGTCACATCCATCAGGACCCCGCAGGCCGGGCAGGGTTCGGCGGAGGGCGTGGGAGCGGCGGCGGGTTTCGGCATTCCGTCGATTAGCCAAAACCTGGCCCCGGCGCAACCACAGGACTGTAAATTGCGGAGGCGGGTTGAGTTTCGGTTTGGTTTTTGATTTGGAAAAAGGCATTCGTATTCTTCAAATCCGCAGCGAGGCGCGGAATCCCCGGGCGCTGTAATAGGACTGCGCGCCATTGTGATAGATGAATACCCGGCCGAACCGCCGGTCTCCGAAAAGCGCGCCGCCCAGTTTCCGGAAATCATCCGGCGTCCGGACCCAACTGGACGTTTTGAGATCAAATTCGCCCAGCGTCTGCAGCATCCGGTATTCGTCCTCGGTCAGGATTTCCACGCCCATCTCCGCCGCCAGATCCAAGGCCGTGTTGTCAGGTTTATGCTCCTTTCTGGATTCCAAACCCGCGCGGTCATAACAAACACTAACACGGCCTTTCGGACTCTCCGGCGAGCAGTCGAAAAACTGCAATTCCCCCGTCTTTTTGTCCCGCCCGACCACATCCGGTTCGCCGCCGGATTTTTCCATTTCGAGCAGCGACCAAAGCTTGGCGGAGGATGCTTTTTTGAGCCGCTCCTCCACCGCCGGCCAGTCGAGTTCCAAGCCCGCGTGACGTTTTGGGTTTTTTGAAAACCGCGCCTTCATTACTTCCAATAACGAATCCGTTTCCTGAGCTGTGATTTTTTTCATGCGGTTGGGGGAGATGGAAAAAGGGGGAGGGACAAAAGAAAAGGGATAGGAAAACCCAAGCCGGGAGGTTTGAAAATTGTCGTATTAAAATTGCTAGTTTCAAGAGTCAATTCCGCGCTTCCGGCTTAAGTTTGAGCCGCATCGGAGGGTCGACGTTCCGTTGACGCGTTTCCGCGTGGCGCATCGGAGGCTGGCATAACCAAAAAAACCGCGTAGGCGGAACGCCCACCCTCCTGGTTGCGCGCGCAAGGCGGGGGCGTTATGGGACGGGCATGATGAGGACCTTGGATCAGTGCCGTTTATATGGAATTTTGGACACGGGATATTGCGCGCCCGCGGACATGGGGCCGATGTTGGAAAAAATGATCGCCGGCGGCGTGGATATTGTGCAACTGCGGGCGAAGGGCATGGCTCCCGACCGCGTCGCGGAACTGACCCGGGAACTGCATCCGATTTCCCGCGCGGCGGGCGTGCCATTTATATTGAACGACCACCCGTCCCTCGCGGGGGAAACGGGGGTCGAGGGCGCGCATGTGGGCGTCGAGGACATGAGCGTGGCCGAGGCGCGGCGGCTGGCGGGGCGGGCGTGCTGGATCGGGAAAAGCTCCCACAGCATCGCGCAGGCGCTGGAAGGCGAGGAGCAGGGCGCGGACTATCTGGGGTTTGGACCGTTGTTTCCGACCCCCACGAAGCCTGATTATATAGCCATAGGCCTAGCGGATATCCGTGAGGTGAATGAGCGGATTGCGGTTCCGGTTTTTTGCATCGGCGGTATCAAATCGGAGAACCTGCCCGTGGTCCTCGCGGCCGGAGCGCGCCGGGTGGTGGTGGTGAGCGGGATCCTGGTGGCGGCGGATCCGGCGGCTTATGTGCGGGATTGCGTGGCGCAATTGGGGGGAAGCCCCATTTCAGGTTGAAGGAAGGCAGGGGGCACGCTAAGGGCAGGCGTTCCGATTTTCCCGGCGTTTTTCCACCGGTTTTTCCTGGAAACGCCGCGCCTTCCGCCAGCACTCCGACCTTCCGTCACCCGTTTCCTTCATCCATCCATCCACCCAACCATTCCTCAATCCTATCATGTCTGTCCTTATTGCCGGCACTGTCGCACTCGACTCCATCCACACTTCCAGCGCGATCCATCATGAGTTGCTGGGAGGCAGCGCCGCCTATGCCGCCCTCGCCGCGGCGCTGACCAATCCGGTGCAGCTGTGCGCGATCGTGGGTTCGGATTTTCCCGCGGAGCATCGCGCGTTGCTGACCGGACACGGCATCGATCTGGACAATGTGGAATCCGTGGAAGGCGGCAAGACCTTCCGTTGGACCGGCCGCTATCATGACGATATGAACCACCGCGAAACCCTCGCGGTCTCCATCGACGTCCTGGAACAGTTCGCCCCCAAGCTGAATCCCGCCGCCTCCGCCGTGCGCGTGCTCCTGCTGGCCAACATGAGCCCTGACAACCAGATCGACGTCCTCAAACAATGCCTCGGCAATCCCTTCATCATCGCCGACAGCATGGACTTGTGGATCAATATCGCCCGCGAGCGCCTGCAGGACCTCATGCAGAAAGTCGATCTTTTTGTCATCAATGAAGACGAAGCCAAGCTCTTCGTGGACACCACCAACCTCATCAAAGCCGGCCACAAACTCCAGGAAATGGGACCGAAATATGTGGTCGTCAAAAAAGGCGAGCACGGCGCGATCCTCTTTGGTCCTGACCAACTTTTCATGACCTGCGCCTATCCGCTGCGCGCCGTGGCGGACCCCACCGGCGCCGGTGACACCTTCGCCGGCGGCATGGCCGGCTACCTCGCCGGACTCGGACGGAAGGATTTTTCCTTCGCGGATCTTTCCAATGCGGTCGTTTACGGCAGCGTGCTCGCCTCCTTCACCTGCGAGGAATTCGGAGTGAAACGCCTCGCCGCCCTGACCCGGGACGAAGCGGAAGCCCGCCTTTCCGAATTCAAAGCCTGCACCACCATCGGGTGAAGCTTCGGCGGGAAACTGCCGGGTCCGCCCGGCGGTCAGCCGTAATGCGGAATCCGATCCGGCGGGCTGGAAGTTTGCAAAAAAATCCAGCATGCCGGCCACCCGCAGGCCCCACCGCCGGATCGCCGTGCGCCGGCCTGCCGGATTTCACTGACTGGGTGGACTTCAGCGACTGGGTGGACAACCCGCTGATTTTGACCTAGGATATTCCTCCGCCGGAAGTCGTCCGGCATTCCAACCCGTCACTTTTTTCCGTCTCCCCGTTCATGGCCCGCGCCGCTGCCGTCCCTCCTCCGCCCATGGTGCCTTTTTGGCAGCTTTCGGCATTCCGTTGGGGCGTGGTGGCGATGGCGGCGGTGATGCTGCTGACGGGCATGATGTGGCTGGAAAAAATGAATCGGCACTATCAATTGGAGCGGCGGTTGGAGGAGGATCCGCGCCTTGGCCCCATGGCCGCGGAGTTGAAAAAACAGATCCTGAAAGCGCAACAAAGCGGTGTGTTGAAAGACGCCACCCAGGCGGCGCGCGGCCAAATCCCCCAGGCGCTGTGGCTCGGTCCCGTGACGGAGGTGCTGGAAACGGTTTCCCAGGAAGGCACCACCCTGGTGCTGTCCTCTCCCGTGCTCCTCGCCGGGCAAATGGGCCCTCATGACCGCAGTGATCAGGTGAAAATAGGCCGGAGAAAATATGTTTACAGCGGCCCGCGTCCGAAGGTGGGAGAGATGTGGCTGGTCTCCGTCTGGCGCGACACCACGGGCAACGCCATCCACTCGGCGGCGAAATACACGCGGGATCGTTAGGCGGTATTGGGCGGTCGCCGGGCTGCGGAGGGTAGGCGTTCCGCCTGCGCCGATTTGTTTTTGGTCCATCGGTTTATACACATATCGATCCTCGATAGATGTCCCGCGAGCCGAGTCGGCGGAACGTCGACCCTCCGAAGGCCCACCGCCGTCGCGGCATGGCACTTTGCTAGAATGACCATGTCAGGCCCGCGCTGAAATAGACGCCTTCGTGGTCCCAGGGCGAAACCGGATCCGTGCCCAGTCCCAGCTTCATTTCCAGCTCATCGGTTAGTTCAAACGAATACTCCAACTCCAAAAATAGCGCATTGTCATCGCC
>JAQGPD010000352.1 GCA_028293305.1 Verrucomicrobiales bacterium
CGATTCCGGGAGTTGCCGCCAGCCTGAGCCGGATCTCCTGGATCGCCCAGGCCGCATGCTCGGAAATCAACGGATCGGGATCCGCGGCCGCTTTCTCGAGGTGCGCCAGATCATCCAAAGTCCCAACATTTCCAAGGGCGATGCAGACGTTCCGGAGAAACGCCGGGCGCTTGATGCGGCGGATGGGGCTGTGGCGGAACAATGCCAGAAATGTGCTATCGGTCAGCTCCAGAAAATCCCTCAAAGGCCATTGATTCACGTAGGGCCGGGCGGCGAGCGCGATGTCCCGGGAATGGCTGGCGAAGCGGTTCCACGGGCAGGCGGCCAGGCAATCGTCGCAACCATAGATGCGGTCGCCAATGGCCCGGCGGAACTCCATGGGGATGGATGTTTTATGCTCGATGGTAAGATAGGAAATGCAGCGGCGGGCATCCAGCTTATGCGGGCCGATGATGGCCTGAGTGGGGCACGCGGTGATGCAGCGGGTGCAGCTTCCGCAGTGTCCGTGCATCGGCTGGTCGGGCGTCAGCGGGAGGGTGGTGAGGATTTCCGCCAGGAAAAAATAACAACCGTGCCGGGGGTGGATCTGGACCGTGGATTTCCCATTCCAGCCCAGCCCGGCGGCGGTCGCCCAATCCCGCTCCAGCACCGGACCGGTATCCGCATAACATTTTTGCGTTCCACCGAATGTTTCCAAAAACAGGCAGAGGTCCGCCAGCTTTTGATCAAGCAGCGCATGATAGTCATTGCCCCAGGCATAGCGGGCGATGCGTCCCTTGGCCAGGCGGGGATGGCCGTCCGGAGCTTCCTCGAAAGCGCCCACAGCGCCCGCCAGTCCCGCCGCGACGGAAGCGGCCGAAGCGGCGGTGGGGAGCGCGGGTTCGTTTTGATAATAATTCAGCGCCACGGTGATAACCGCCAGGGCACCGGGCAGGACTTCGCGTGGATCCTTGCGGCGGTGCGGGGTTTTCGCCATCCAGTCCATGGATCCGTGATGGCCCGCGTCCAGCCATGCCTGGAACTCCGGGGCATGCGGCGCGGGGCCTTTGATGGCGGCGATGCGGCAATCCGCAAGCCCCAGGGCGGCGGCGAGTTTTTTCACGCCGCCGGCGCAAATGTCAGGATCCGGTGTCACAGGGCGACAGGGGAGCAGTGAAGAAAACGCGGACGGACTCCGCCAGGCCGTAGGCGGCTTCATCCGGGGTGACATCCGAAACGTCCACGTCCAGATGCGCCGCATTGCTGTAAAGCGGACGCCGGATTGTCAGGAGATCATGCACCGTCTGGCGGGGATTTTCGGTCCGCACCAGGGGCCGGTCGTGGTTGCGGATGATGCGTTGATAGAGGACGTCCTCCGGCGGATTCAGCCAGATGACCAGGCCGAGTTGCCGGAGTTTGGGCACGTTTTCCGGGACGGTGACGATGCCGCCTCCGGTGGCGATAACAGATCTGTCGCAGTCGGTCAGATCGTCCAAAATCGCGGATTCCAGCGCGCGGAACCCGGCCTCGCCCTCCTGCTCGAAAATCACGGGAATGGGACGTTTGGCTTTCTTGACGATCAGTTGGTCCGTGTCCAAAAACTGGAATCCGAGCTGCCGGGCGAGCAGATTTCCGACCGTGGTTTTCCCGCACCCCATGAAACCGATGAGGATGACGTTGAGCGGGCGCGTGGCAGCCGTGGACATGAAGGAAAGGTCGCCCGGAAAATCACGAGGCACAAGGCCGCTTAAGCGGTTCCGTTCTTTTGAAGCCGTGCGCCCACACGGCCCCGGGGACTGCACCGCGCCTGGCGGACCATGGGAGTTCGGGCTGGAGATTTGGGTGGAAAGGTGTCCGGTCAGGCATGCCCATTCCTCTCTCCATTCCTATCGGCACTGTCATCCGCCCCGGTGCGGACTTGGCGGCATCCTTCGCGTCCTATCCGGAAGGCCTTGAATGTTATCAATTGGCCTGGCCATTGAAACATTGCGGCGTGGTGCCGGAGCTGGAAGCGGCGGCGGAAGCGGTGAAAGCAGCGGCGGCGGACCGCGGCGGACGGATTTCGGCGTTGGGTGTGTATGGCAATCCTTTGCGTCAGGATGAAGCAGGCGAAGTGGCGCGCGATGGCCTGCGCCGGGCCCTGCTGGCCGCCCGCAGTTATGGCGCGGAGGTGGTGGGCTGCTTCGCGGGCCGCGTGCCGTGGACGCCGGTGCCGGATTCCCTGCCCCGATTCCGCGAGGTTTTCAGCGAATTTGCCAGGATGGCGGAAGGCGAGGGCGTGAAACTGGCCTTCGAACATTGCCTCCAGGGAGGGAACTGGGAGCGTGGCGAAACCAACATGGCCTTCCATCCGGCGGCGTGGGAAATGATGTTCGACGCGGTGCCCTCGGACGCGCTGGGGCTGGAGTGGGAGCCCTGCCATCTGATGTGCCAATTGATAGAGCCCTTGGCGGTTTTGGATCGGTTCGCGGCCCGCATCCATCATGTCCACGGCAAGGACGGGAAAATTGATAGGGCCATCCTGGACCGCTCCGGGACCCATGGACCGGAGCACGCCGTTCGGCATCGGTTTCCTGGATTGGGGGATACGGACTGGACGGTGATCATCGCCAGACTGCGCGCCGCCGGGTATCAGGGTGTGATTGATATCGAAGGCGGTCATGATCCTATCTTCCGGGGTGATAGGGAGATGGAGGGACAGGCGAATGCGCTTGCGTATCTGCGGAGGTGCCGCGATGCGGCGGAACGTCCCTGAACCCCGCATCCGTAATGAAAAAGACTCTTTCGAACACCGTCCGCGCCGCCGGCGCGCTTTTGGCCTCGTGCCCCGCGTGGGCGGCTCCGCTGACCGTGCCGGCCAGCACCGCATACAGCGTTCCGAATCCGGAGGGCCTTCGGATCCGGGAGGATCGGGGAATCGGGAATTGGCAGGATCCCGCTCAATCCGCGGTGTGGTATGGACAGTTTAAAAGTGCCGGTGACATCACTGCCAAAATCAAAGTTTCCCTGGCAAAAAACCGCACCGCGAAATTCAAACTAACCCTTGCCGGCAAATCCGCGGAGGCCACGGCCAGCGGCGGTGATGAGCCGGTGGACGTGGACTTTGGCAGCTTCGCCATTCCGGCTGCCGGCTATCAACGTCTGATTTTGGAAAACCTGAATCCGCCCGGACAACCGGCGGGGAATATCCTGGCATTGGAACTGGATGGTCCGGCCAGGGAGGGCGCTCATTTCAATGTCGATCCCCGCAGGAACGCGGCTTCCGTGCATTTGAGTTATGAGACCGCCAGGGACGCGCCGGTCACCGCCTTTTATAATGAAGTCACGGCGGTGGAGGATCCTATACATACCTATTATATGGCCTGTGGATTTTCCCGCGGCTATTTCGGCATGCAGGTGAACTCCCCCACGGAGCGCCGCATTATTTTCTCGGTGTGGGATGCGGGTTCCGGCCAGGAGGCGAAGGACCGCAGCACCGTCTCCGAGGAAAACCACACCACCCTCCTGACTCAGGGGGAAATGGTCCATGCCAGCGTGTTCGGAAACGAGGGCACCGGTGGCCATTCCCATCTGAAATACATGTGGAAAACCGGGGAGGCGCAAAAATTTGTCGTCACCGCGAAGCCGGACGGGACCTTCACGGACTACACCGGCTACTGGTTCCACCCGGAGGAAAAACAGTGGAAGCTGATCGCCTCCTTCCATGCTCCGCACGACGGAAAATACTTGAGAGGACTTTATTCCTTCAGTGAAAACTTCGGCGGGGAAACGGGGAATCTGTTACGCAAAGCCCGCTTTGGCAACCAATGGGTCCGCACCGCCGATAACAAATGGACCGCACTGACCACCGCCCGGTTCAGTCATGACGGCACGGGAAAAGCGGCCAGGCTTGACCGGTTCATGGGCGTGGAGGACGGACAGTTTTTCCTCAGCCATGGTGGATTTGTCGACGGATTCACGGAATCTGGCACTCCCTTCACCCGCCCGTCGGAAGGAAAGGCGCCGGAGTTGAAGTTGCCCGCCCTGCCTTGACGTGCCATGGTTGTTTGGGTCCATTGCCTCCCGCGCCTGACAACCTGTTTTCACCCATGATTCAACATCCCTGCACGTCCCGCATCATCGCCCCTTCGCTGCTCGCCGCCGATTGGAGCCGCCTTCCCGAGGAATGCTCCCGCGCCATCCGCGCCGGTGCGGATTGGCTTCACTGCGATGTCATGGATGGCCACTTTGTCGATAACATCACGTTCGGTCCGCAGTTTGTGGAGTGCCTATCCAAAACCAATGACATCTTTCTCGATGTCCATCTGATGATCGAGCGCCCCGACCACTATCTGCCCAGATTCATCCAGGCCGGAGCCGATGGCATCACCGTGCATGTGGAGGCCCAACACGATGTGGCCGAGACCCTGCGCCGCATCCGCGCCGCGCGTTGTCAGGTGGGGCTTGCCCTCCGGCCGGACACGGATTTTTCCAAGGTCGTGCCCTATCTGGACCGGATCGACTTGTTATTGGTCATGACCGTCGTGCCCGGCTTCGGCGGCCAGCCGCTCATTCCGGAAACGTTGGATACAGTCAGGGCCGCGGCCGCCCATCGCGAGGCGCATGGGCTGAAATATCACATTGAAGTGGATGGCGGCATCAACCTCGCCACCGCCGGCATGGCCACCGCCGCCGGAGCCAATGTGTTAGTCGCCGGCAGCTCCCTCTTCGGAGCCTCCGACATGGGGACCGCGCTTTCCGCCATGCGCGTGGCCTGATCACCGGCCCCGCCCGGGCCTGCGGCTCGATCCGCCGCCACAAAACCGCATGGAATGCGCATTCTTTGTCCCGGAATGCGCAGCCGGCTCTGCGCCATGCAGTTATATATTGACCATATGAAACAAAACGAACCCATCACCCACATCATGAGCACCCAGTTGGTCACCGTCCACCATGGCGACCCGATTTCAAATGTCAGGAAGCTGATGCAAGTGACCGGTGTCCATCACATCCCCGTCGTCAGTGGCGACGATCTTGTCGGTATCATCAGCTGGTCGGACATGCTGAATCTCAGCTTCGGACAAGCCTTCGGAGCGGACGAGCGGGCCGTCGATGCCGTGCTGGACCACTCCGTCACCTTGGAACAGGC
>JAQGPD010000358.1 GCA_028293305.1 Verrucomicrobiales bacterium
ACTGGCGGTCGGCGGCGTCGGCCACCGGCTGCCAGGGGGCGGCGGTGTCGGCGGGCTGGATTTCAATTTGATAGTCGGTGGCCAGGCGGTCCGTGAATTTGCCTTCCCGGTCCCGGCCCCAGCTCACGCGGTCGATGGTTTTTTCGGTGGGGAATTCCACCTCCACCCAGCCTTTGCCTGGAGTGCCTGACATCCAACTGCTGGAGTTGCCGTATACGCCGTCATTGATGAAACGGCGCAGGTGACGGCCGGGGACTTCCGTGTCGCCGCCGGAAGTCGAGCGCGCGCCCGCGGCAGCGGCGGCGATGTTTTTCCCGCCCGTTTCGAAGACCTCCAATTCATCGATGCAGGGTTCCAGGGAATTGGTGGATTTGATAGTGAAGCGCAGCCGTTTGGCCTTCACCGGGGAAAAACGGTCCACATTTTCCCGGGCATTCACCATGGGACGGAGGTGGCCGGACTTCGCCAGGGGCACGAGGACCGACAGCTTCCTATCCAAATCCCCGAGTTCCACCCGCAGCCGCCCGGCTTCCTCCCGCGACGCGCGGGCCCGGGCGGGATTGAGGTCCTGCTCACCGTATTCCACCCCGGCGACAAAGGCCTGCATGGCGTAATAATCCCGCGCAGTGACGGGGTCGAATTTGTGGTCATGACAGCGCGCGCAGCCGATGCTGAGGCCCAGGAAAGTCTGACCGATATTCACCACGATCTCGTCGATGGCATCCTGACGCGCCAGCCGTTTCGACGGCTCATCCGCCCCGGTCTGGTCCGGCAGCAGGAGGGAGGCGGTGACCAGGAATCCGGTGGCCGCGGGCTCGTCCATTTGATCGCCCGCGATCTGATCGCGGATAAACCTGTCGTAGGGCGTGTCCGTGTTGAAGGCATTTATAACATAATCCCGGTAGGGCCAGGCATTGGGCCGCTCGGTGTTTACTTCAAAGCCGTGCGTGTCCGCATAACGCACCACGTCGAGCCAGTGCTGGGCCTGGCGTTCGCCGTGGCGGGGTGAAGCCAACAAGCGGTCGACCACACCTTGATAGGATTTTCCTGTCAGGAAATCCGCGGTTTCCTCCGGCGTCGGCGGCAGGCCGGTCAGGTCCAGGGTGACGCGCCGCAGCCATGTCACGGGATCCGCGGGAGGGGAAAATGTCAGGCCGTTTTCCGCGAGTTTGGCGGCGATGAAGCCGTCGATGGGATTGGAAAACGGCGCGGTGGCTCCGGCCGGAGGATCCGATCCATTATTCGTTAGTCCCGCAGCGGCCGTCCCGGGAACCGCAGGCCGCGTGAGAGGCTGGAAACTCCAATGGGCTTTGGCGTCGCGATCCGATGACGGGGCGGCCAAGGCCGTGGTCACGCCGGCGAAAAGCAACAGGCTGGGCAGGAGCTTCATCGGATGGGTTCGTAACTGGGAAAAAAGCCGTCCGCCAAAAACCGGCACGGACGGGCCCGGCGCGGACATCGCGGCAGGCGGAAATGATACGTCGCCGGAGCGTGCGGGCTTGCGATTCTTCGCGGGAAATGACGGATTTTCCCCACCGGAATTGAAAGCCGTTTTACGGGTCCTCAGGCTGCCATTTTCGAAGTCAGGAAATACGCCGCCGCCGCCAACGCCGCGCCGCATGGCAGGGTGACGATCCATGAAAGCACAATCTGGCCGACGGCTTTCCAATGAGCTTGGCCGGTCACGGTGCCTATGCCCACCAGCGCTCCCACGCTGACGTGGGTCGTGGAAACCGGCAATCCGTGAATGCTGGCGCTGGTCACGAGAATCGCCGTGGCCAGGTTCGCAGCGAATCCTTCGCCGGGATTCATTCCGGTGATTTTCCGGGACATCGTCATGGCGACGCGGTGGGCATTCATCCATCCGCCGACCGCCATGGCCACTCCCACCAGCACCAGGCCCCAGCGGATATCGACCGCCGTGACCACCATCAGCAGCGCCGCGATTTTCGGGGTGTCATTCAATCCCCTGGCAAAACCCACCGCGCCCGAACTCACAAAATGCAGGCGGTCCAGCGTCGTGCTGCGATGATTCGGAGCCAGGCGCGCGGCGCGGAGAATAACAAACAATACCGCGCCGGACGCGACCGCCAGGAGCGGGCTCAGCAGGAGCGGTATGGCAAAGCCGTCCCAGAGCCTGACAAAGTTCACATGGTCGCGCGAGGCGGCCATTCCCGCACCGACCAGGGCGCCCGTGATGGCATGCGTGGTGCTGATGGGAAACCCCAGCCGGGTGGCCAGCAGCACCGTCGCGCCGGCCCCCAGCGCGGCGGCCAGCAGAAACACGGGAGAGGTTGTCAGAGCATCCGGCACGAGGCCTTTGCCGGAAAATTTATGCAGCAGTTCCGCCGCCAGAAAAAGCGCCGCCACGGATCCCGCTCCGGTTGTCAGGGTCGCCCAGGCCAGCGCCTTGCGGTAGGTGGCGATGCCGCTGCCATAAAGCGCGGCCACGCCTTTGAAGTTGTCATTCGCGCCGTTGTTCCAGGACAAAAACGCCACGGCGAGGAAGAGGAGAATGGCGATGGTCATGCGCCGCCCTGTCACCTTATTCGCGTTGATCCGCAAACGATATTTGCAATAATCCGCAAATAAAAATCGGGACCAAATGTTGTTTCCGGAAATCCAGCCCCGGCCTCTTGTTCGTTAGAAAGGAGGGCGTTTCCCGGGATTGTTTTTGGAAATATGGAGCTGCTTGACGTGCTGCTTGACGTGCTGGTTGACGTGCTGGTTGACGTGCTGCTTGACGTGCTGTTTGAATGGAATACGCCAAGACCGGAGGCCATCACGCCTCATGTTATGCGCGGTGGTCCTAACTTTCGATTTCGTCCAAGCGGAAGGAACAGCAGCCAAGCTGCAGCACTTGTTTGTTTTCCGCCAATCCCTCGCGGGCCACCGGGCGCAGGCGATAGATGCGTTGCTGCGCGCTGACTTCCGTTTCCACCAGGCCGGCGTCGCGCAGAACCTTGAGATGGCGCGAGGCATTGTAGACGGTGAGTCCCAGGGATTCCGCCAGGGCGGTGACCGGGCTTTCGCCCTGGGCCAGCGCTTTCACCAGGCGCATCCGCGTGGGATCGCCCAGGGCGCGGAGTTTGGGCAGACAAGGTTGGGATTCGGAAGGTGGGACTTTGGCGGCCATGACGGGGATGAAATACCCCACGCCCGTGCGTCTGCCAACCTCGTGTTGCGTCGCCGCCTTCGAACCGTCCTTACCATTTCCACGTCCGATTCCGCCGTCCTCTGCGGAACAATCGCGTCATAAAGCGGGCTGCCGCAACCGCTCCAAAACTTCCCGCGCCACGGTCACCGCTCCGCCGGGCCGGCGGTGCCGGGCCATGGCGAGGCGCATCCCGGCCAGGCCGCCGCCTTCCACGAGGCGGGCGAGGAGCGGTCCGGTTTTGTCAGGATCCAGACAGCGGCAGCCGCAGCCCAGCTGTTCCAACAATTCCGCGTTCCCCTCCTCCTGGCCGGGAATGATATAGTTCACCATCACCGGCACGCCGGCGGCGAAACATTCATGCACCGTGGCCCCGCCGGCTTTTGAAATAACAAGATCGTGCGTCATCAGAAGCGCGGGCACTTCCCGGCACCACCCGACGCACCGCACGGGCACGGCGGGGTATTCCTGGAGGATTTCGGCGACCACCGGCCGCAGCCTGACAAGATGCCGACCCATGACCAGGGTGAGCTCCGCGCCGGCCGGCCAATTGGCCAGCAGCCCGC
>JAQGPD010000375.1 GCA_028293305.1 Verrucomicrobiales bacterium
GCCGTGCTGGAAACGGACGACGCCTTTCTGGTTGCGCGGGAGTCCTGGATTTTCGGTCCCGACCGCGCGGGTTTTGCGGACTCCATCGTGGAGCGCGCGACGAAATCCGAAGACTGCGGCGCCATCGCTGACAAGTGGAGCAATCCCAGCTACAGCGTCGACATGGCGCGGAATCTGGAGGCCCTGGTGCTGAATCCGGAGGCGCGGGGCATCGTGAATTTATGCAATGCCGGGAGCTGTTCCTGGCTGGAATATGGCCAGGCCGCCCTCGACTTCGCCGCGGAAGCCGGAGTGGAATTGAAGTGCCGCGTCCTCTCGCCGCAACGCTGCGCGGACATGCCCGGCTTCCTGGCGGAACGCCCCGTCCACACCGCCATGGACACCACCCGGCTGGATGCCTGGACTGGACAAAAAGTGCGCCCATGGCAGGAAGCCCTGGCGGATTATTTCGGCACCTACTACGGCCGCCGCTGACAATTCCGAAGCATGCTGCAGAATGTGCTATAGCCGTCACCCGGCCTATAGCAAAAATCCCAGCGGCGGGGCGGAGGACGTGATGCTGTGGAAGTTTCCGATATTTGGCAGGACCAGCGGAAGGCTGCTTTTCGGAACGCCCAGCCATAGCGCCATTTCGGCGAAAAACTCGTCCACACTGGTCGTGGGGATGAAGCGACCGCGGCCGGTGTCCAAGGCATTGACCTCCGCTCCCGCGTCCGGATTGACCTTCAGCGAGGGAAAACTGCCGTATATTTTTTTGCCGCTCACGCCGCCGCCTATCACAAACTGATGACCGCCCCAGGCATGGTCGGATCCACGTCCATTGCTTGTCAGGGTGCGGCCGAAATCGCTGGCGCTGAAAAGCGTCACCTGGTCGCGCAACCCCAGCACGCCAAGCGCGGCCCAGAAGGCGGCGAGGGCGGCATCGACTTCCGGGAGCATGGCTTCCTGACTGGCGATGACGCTGCTGTGATGGTCCCATCCGCCGCGGTTCACGAAGAAAGTCTGGCGCACCGCTCCGAGGGTGGACCGGCCCGCGAGGGTGCGGGCGACCATGTGCAACTGGCGGCCGAGCGAGGTGTTGGGAAATGTTATTCCGCCCGGCAGAGGCGCGGCGGTGGCCGTGGCGTAGAGTTGATAGGCCTCCTGGGCCTGGCGGCGTTTTTGCGCCCAGGTTTGTTGCAGAAGGTTGGTGTATTGCCGTGTCAGCAGACTGTCCACGCCATTGCTGAACGCCTGGCGGGTGGGGTTGTTGGCATCGAAGGCGGCCTGGTATCCTGACAAAGCCACCGCCCCGCCGGTGGGGGCCTGGTCATTGCCCGGATTGATGGCGTATTCCGCTCCCTGAATGCCGGTTTGCCAGACGTTGCTGCCGTCCGTGGAAAGATTCATGGGCACCGTGCCATTGGGATTCAGGTCGCGCAGGAGGTCGGCCATGCGCCCTGCGAAGCCGATGCCATTCCGGCTTTGCGGCACGCTGGTCTGCCACTGCTCGATCTGGTCGCTGTGCGAATAAAGTCCCAGAGGCAACCTGCGGGCATTCTGCGCGACCTGCGTGCGGTTGAGCACCGGCTCGACCAGGGTGCCGACATTGGCGACGAACGCGGCATCGCCGGAATCGAACAGCGAGGCCAAGGTGGGCAGCCGGTAATGCACCCCGAAGTTGCGTCCCGGGGTGTTGTCAGGATGGATTTGCAGCAGCTGATGCTGCGGCAGTGCGAGGACCGAGCGGGAGGCCGTGTAGTCGCTGTATTCCGGGCCGCTCCAGGGCACCAACGTATTGAAGGAGTCGTTTCCGCCGCTCAAAAACAAACACACCAAGGCCCGGTATTCCCCCGGCGCGGGCAATTCCGCGGCGGCCAGACTGCCGGCAAGGCGGAGGTTCAATAACGTATTCAACACCGGCAGGCTGCTGATGGCGGCACAGCTGGCCTCCCCAAAAAACCGGCGGCGGGAGAGGGATCGGGCGAAGGCGCTCATGGGATTTTGGGATTTGAATTGCGGAAAAAAAGTGGGAAATTAAAACCATGAGCACCGCCGAACTCCGCGAATCCTACCGCGCCATCCCGCCCGCCCGCCGGCGCGAGATGCTCCTGGCGTTGCAGGAATTGGAGGCGGAGGAAGCCGCCGCTCCGCCGCCTGTCCGGCCGTTGAAAACAATGGAGGAGGCCAAGGCCTATCTTTACAAAAACTGTGACGGCTTGCTGCATCGTCTGGCCCAATAACGTATCGGCCTGATGTTTCGCTTTCTTGATTTGGAGACCGTGCTGGAACTTCACACGGAAGGTTTGGACCGTCATGGCGGCTCCCCCGGCGTCCGTGATCCTGGGCTGGTGGAGTCGGCTCTGGCCTCGGCCATGAACACTTTCCTCTACGCCGATGGAGATGTTTTCGACATCGCCGCGGCCTACGCCTTCCATCTGGCGGAAGCCCAGGCTTTTCTTGATGGGAACAAGCGTGTGGGTGTCAGCGCGGCCGTCATTTTCATGGTCCTGAACACCCCCATGCGGCCTTGGAGCAAGTCTGACGAAGACGAAGTCTACGACGCCATGATCGCCATGGCCAGTCACGCGATGACGAAGGCTGACCTGGCAGGATTGTTCCGGCGGTTGTTCAGCTAGCATGGCTTGGAAAGGTGGGCGGGTTTTCAGGTTCCGGGCGCGATTGGACAAACAGCAAACTACCGCTGCACGGCGAAGTCGGGGGAATTCATGATGAGGTAGATGGCGGTGCGGAGGCGTTCCTGCGGCCATTGCCAGCCGCTGGTGGTGCGGTGGGTGTTTTCGCGGATCAGCTGCAGGGTCAGTGGTGTCAGGGTGCCGCCGGTCAGGGCGAGGTCGAGGCGGCGGATGAGCGGATCCGGGTCCAGCGGCGGGGTGTTAGGCATGTCCTGGCCGATGAATGCCGATGGAATATTCATCTGCATTTCCTGAGTCAGATTCAGCTTCACGTTGCGCGTGGGTTCGGCGACGCCCCAGCGATGCAGGCCGCCAAAAACGGAGTCATAGAAGTAGTTGGCCGAAAGGTGGGCGCTGCTGGCGTTCACCAACTGGAACTCCGGCGCGGCCAGGCCTGCGGAGGCCAAGGCGCCGGGTGGGGTGTAAGTGGGAAGGTAATAATTGAAAACGCTCGGCGAGCGCTGCGGTTCCTGCAGGTGGTCGAGCGCGAAGGCGTCCAGTTGATACCAGCCGACCTGCGATGCCGCATTGAAGGCGCGGGCGAAGTTCACGACGCGCATGAGGGGCTCGCGCATTTTTCCAAAAGTGGGGTCGTTCTGCTTGTCAAATCCGCGTGCCTCCGGGTCGAGCAGGATGGCTTTGATAACCGATTTCATGTCGCCACGGACGCCGGCCCCGTTGTCGGCGAAGGCGGCGGACACGCGGCCAAGATAAGCCGGGGATGGATTCGAGGTGACCAGCCGCTGGATGAGTTTGTGGCAGACGAACGGTCCGCAGTGAGGGTGATTGAAGAGGCTTTCCACTGCGGCCGTCACATCCGCCATTGTGGCGGTGCCGGTGTTGCCGGGACTTGCGGTGCGGGCCGGTGTGGTGACGCCATTCAGCAGGGTTTTGGGGGCGAGATCATGCTGGGCATCCCAGCCTTTCATCGGCCAGGTGTAGTCCCGCGGATACAGGGTGAAGTTGTTATTTCCCGGCTGGCCGAACGACAGTCCGGTGAAGACGCGGGCCATTTCCGTGATGGTGGCGTTGGTGTAGGTGGGGATGGGCTGGCCCTGCGCGTCCAGGCGGCGCGTGCCGTCGGCATTCAGTTCCCACAGGCCGATGGTGAAAAGCTGCATGACCTCGCGGGCGTAGTTTTCGTCAGGGTAAATACGGTTGGCGGGGTCCGGTTTTTTGTTACCAAGATGGCTCAGATACATGCCCATGCAGGGGTGCAGACTGACGCCCAGCAGGAGGTCGCGGTAGTTTCCAAAAGCATGGGTCAGCAGCAGGTCGTAGTAGTTCGCCAGGCCGATGCGCTCGTTCGCTAGGTCCTCGGTGCGGTCCGAGACCACGAGCAGTTGGCTGAGGCAAAAAGCGATGCGTTGGCGCAGGGGATCGGATGGCGTGTCGGTGGGATCGGTGGGACTGAGTTTTGGATAGTCGAGGACGCGGCTCCACCAGGCGAATTGTTTGTAGTCGCCGTAAATCTGCATGGCATTGCCGTGGGCCTCGAACCATTCCGTTAAGGGCTGGTGGAGGCCGATGGGTTTGGAATATTGGTTATTGATCCAGCTGTCAAAACCCGAAATCATGACCTCCTCCACATTTTCCGGAATCTGATCCGTGTCCGCGGGCGAGTCCTGGTCCGGACCCCAGGCGGCCTGGATGAGAAACCTCGCGGCTTCCTTCGCGGACGGCAGCGAGCCGGTGGCGGGGTCGTTTTCAATGATCACCGAGCCTGACAAGATCGTGCCCAGGGTATAGCCGGAACCGGCATTCAGGGAAAGCACGACGGTTTCCGAAGGCTCGTTAGGGAGCGCATCGGGAAGCGGTGCGATTTCCACAAAAGCCTCCCGCTGACCGGCGGCGAAGGCCACGGAGTTGCCGGTGA
>JAQGPD010000378.1 GCA_028293305.1 Verrucomicrobiales bacterium
TTCCCCGCTGTCCCAAACTCCGGAAAAGAACTCGAAACCAATCCCGTGGCTGCCTGAGAAAAATTCCGTCGAAACCACCCCCGATGCGCCCAAGACGGAGACATCGCCCCTAACTCCGCTGGACGACATCCCCGCCTTCCCCCACACTTCGCCAGCGCTGCCGGAGCCTGACGATATCTGGAAAATGGCCGCCGAGGAATCCACCTCTCCGACTCCGGTTTCCCCCCCGACGCCTTCAGCTACTTTTCCGACCGCGCCCATTGATTCACCCGCCCTGTCCACCCCACCGCAGGTCGCCCCATTTCCCGTCATTTCTCCTGACAAGTCAGCCGGGGCCGCCAATCATTCCATTCCTCCCGCCGACAAACCCTTCACCTTCGCCGCCGTCGACACGGAAAGTCCCCCAGCCGATCCGAAGACATCCGGCAGTGTTCCGGTAAAACCTCTTTCCAGTCAGCCCTCCGCCACCTCGAAGGCTGAAGCACCCGTCCTCCCTCCCTCGCCGACTGTCACCGCTCCCCCGCTGCCGGTGATTTCATTGAAAATTCCCGCGCACTTCCCCAGCGCACCTTCGTCGGCCCCCGTCGCCCCCACGCCGGCCCTGACGCCGCCCTCACTGCTTTCCGGATCCGTTCCGCCAACCAAATTTGACGCCCCCCCACCCCTGCGCCCGACCAATTTCAATCCCTCCGGACCGCAGCCCGCCACCTGGCCCCCCGCCGCATCGCAGCCCGCCACGCCATCGCCACTGGCCAATCCCCCCACCGCCCCGACCCCCGGCGATGCCAAGCCGCCATCCCAACCATTTCACCCGGCATCCACAGGATTCGCCCTTCCCCTTCCGGGCACAGCCGTGGAACCATTAACCACTGTCACCTCCGGGACTTCCCCCGCCCCTGCCAAACCACCGACCTCATTCGACACCCTCACGCCGCCTTCAGGCCCTTCCCAGGCGTCCGCCGGTCAGTCAGGCAAAGGCCCGCTTTCCTTCAAAGTCACCGACTCCTCCGCCGTTCCGTCGCCTTCCAGCGGCAACGAACTTGCCCCCATCTCCAAAACTCTCGCTCCCGCCTCCTCCTCCGGTCGCGACGCCAAGCCAACCTCCCGCGACGGCTTCAACCTTTGGTTTATCATCCTCCTGTTGCTGTCCGCCGCCGCCGCCTGGTTTTTCAAGGACCGCATCAAAACCCTGATGTCGCCACCACCTCCCGCGGCCATTTCCCCCTCCACGGCGCTCCCCTCCGATAACAAAACGCCGCCGTTTGTTCCCACCTCCTCCATGCCCGCCCAACCGGGACCGGAACCCACCCCGCGCAAACCCGTCGACGCACCCATCCCCGAGACCACCCCGGCACCAGCACCAGCACCAGCACCAGCACCAGTTCCAGCGCCAGCACCGGCACCAACTCCGGCGCCAGCTCCAGCTCCAGCTCCAGCTCCGGGCGCCAAGCCTGGCTCCGCACCTTTGGCCGCCGTTATGAAAACGGCACCCTCGCCCGCCCCTCCAGCCCAGGTTGCCACCTCCCCGACCCCTGATCCAGCTTCCCCGCCCTCACCGTTAGTAACCGGCGCCAATTCCGCCGCCAGTCCCGCCGCCATCGGCGAAGCCGTGCTCTATGCTGAACCCATTCCGGGCGTATCCCAGGATTTTCCGCCCGGCAGTCCCGAATCCGACGCCCGCGCCACCTTGGAAAACCTGCTGCAGGCCAGCTCCACCAAACAACTGGACTCCCTCGTCCTCCAGCCATCGGAAGCCGGCCGCCTGGCAGGCACACTCTATCCTGACGGAAATCTGAAACCGCTGGCTTACAAAAAAATTCTGTTCGACGCCGTCGAGCAAATACCGCAATCCGCCTACAAAGCCCGCCTTTTCCGCGTCGTGACCGAAGCCTCGCCGCTGGGTTTTCCCGTCGCCGTGCAGGACACCGCCCGCGGCCCGCGCATCGATTTCACCGCCTTCGTCCAGTGCCGCGACCGGCTCCTGGACAAATTCATCAGCACCCCCACCGCCCCCCCCTCCAAGTTTATGGTCGTCCTTCGCCGCGGCCATTATTTCGGAGACAAGCTCACGGAGGATGAACAATCACGCCTCCTCTGCCTCGAAGTATCCTCACCAAACCCCTCCTCCTCGAAATACCCGGTTTTCATCCCAAAAAGCACAGACCTCGGCCAAGCCGCGCTGAGAAAGTTTTCCTGGGATAAAATCTATACCCCCATCGTGGAACTCACCCACGCGGACCGCCACATCGCCCTGACGTCCCTCATCCAGGACACCTGGCAGCAGCCCGAAAAACGCTAACCCGCCCCGGCGGCCTAACAACAATTCATTCGCCCAACCCATTCCGAATTCCCAGATTGCCTGATTTCATATTTCTTTATTTCCAAATTTCCTAATTTTCCTAATTTTCCTCCCCCTTCGCGGAGGCCGGCAGGGCCATGAGGTGCGTGCGCGTCCGGAAAAACACCTTGCCGTCCGCGATCGCCGGCGTGGAATCCGTCGCTTCCCCTAACTTTCCCTCACCCAGCTTTTTAAACTCATCCCCGGCCGCGACCACCGCCACCTGTCCACTCCGTCCCACACAATAAATCCGGTCTCCCGCCATCACCGGCGAGCCATAGGCCTTGTCCGCAAAGCCCCGCTCATTGTAGATTTCCCGTCCATCCGCCGCATCGAGGCACGTCAGCACCCCGCCGTCGCCCAGCAGGTAAAGTCGATTCCCCACGCCCAGCGGCGTCGGCACATAAGGCAGGCCCTTCCGGTTTTGCCAAATGACCTCCGGCTTGGCATCCGTCACCCGCACGGCCACGGACACCTTCCCCGTCCCTCCCTGCCCCATGGTCATATAGCAAACATTCCCCGCCAGCGCCGGCGACGCCACCGCGCGGTCTCCCGCAGAGGCCTGCTCCACCTCCCATAGCACCGTCCCCTCCGCGGCGTTCAGGCAAGTCAGCGCCTTCGGATTGCCGGCCACGCTAACAGCATCCCCGCCATCCGCGCGCCGCA
>JAQGPD010000411.1 GCA_028293305.1 Verrucomicrobiales bacterium
ACCTCCTCATAGCGCTGCACGGCGCTGACCGCATTCGCATCCATGAACGCCTGCTCGCGGCGTTTGAATAGGGAGTGCTCCACAATGGCCAATCGGGCGGCGAGGGCGTCATCGGATCCGCCCAGCATGGGCAGCGGAAGGAAGTCGATGATTCCGCGTTTCAGCCATGCTTCCACGCGGGCGGCGGCCTCGGGTTGGTCCGTCAAAGCGATCACGGCCATCTCCGGTGCGGCGGTTTGGCGGAGGTCGTCCAGCAGAGTCGCGGCGGCGGCGGCGCTTTGATGATTCAAGTGCCACACCACCGCATCCGGCGGCGGCACCGCTTCCCGCAGAGAGCCGGCTTCGGTATGGGAAAGCATGATCACCTGATGTCCCCGCGCTTCCAAACCGGCAGCCAAACGTCTTCCCATCTCATTTTCCGCGCACACCAACGCGATGCGCAACACTTTGATCTGCACCGAGGCGGGCATCATTGGCAGCAGCGCCGGACCGTCCTGGACAGGCATTAGGGAAGTTTCATCCGGATGGGGAATCGGCACAGGAAAAAATGTTAAGAACGCTTAAAGAAGCAACTTATCACCGCTGCCCCGCCGCGCGACAGAAAAAAATCAATCATTCCCGCCATCATTTTCCGTAATTTTCAGACAGACGGAAGGAATCCCAAGGACAATGACAATTACCCTTTTTGGCGGTCCCGCGGAACCAATTAGTCGCCATCAATCGCTCAAGTTGATTGAACAGCCGAAAAGCCGAAAATTATATCGCCGACACGTGGACTTCCTGTTATTGCGGCGACATGTCAGGAAAAAATCCCGAAATAAACAAACCGCCGGCGGCTTGCGAGGGATTGCTTAAGCAATCGGTGCACAAGGACTGCGGCTGGCTCTTGTTGATTTTCCTGCCGAGTATTTTACTGATTACGGGAATTTATTTTTACACCTCGATGAGCGTGTCCAAGGCGATCCGTGTGAAAGGATCCCAACGGATGACCCAAGGCCTTACGGACGCCGTTTTGGAATATAGTAACAAATACCAAGTCTTTCCTGAACCGGCAGCGCCGGGGTCGGCGGAGAGCGGCCTTCACCGCAACGCTGACACTGACCTCGACACATCGGCGGGCAATTGGTTTGTCACGGTGTTGGCGCGGGTGGATGTGCCTTCGCCATCCGCTCAGAGCTTCGAGGCGGAGCCTGCCAAACCACCCGGCACGGAAAAAGATCCCACTGAAAATGCGCCGAGGTCCAGGAATCCGGATGGCATAGATTTTCTCCAGTGGGCCAGACCCGCCAAGCCGGCTCCACGTTCCCCGACGGCCTGCCAATGGATCAATGGCCGCTACATTGATGCCGCCACCGGACGCCATGGCATCGTGGACAGCTGGGGCACGGAATTCCGCATCCGGCTGGACACGGATAACAACAACAAGCTGGCCAATCCCAATCCCCGGGAAGCCGCCGAAGGCCGGCCGGTGCTACCCGGCCGGGTCATCGTCTGGTGTGCGGGAAAAGACGGCGATTGGAACACCTGGGACGATAACATACAGAGCTGGAACTAGCAAAAACGACGAGCGCGGGCGGTCCGTGAAATGTTAGTTGGCGCGCAGTCTCCGTTCTGGCCGGAGACATATCCATTGGCTGGAATCATCCCACGTGGCTGCGGAGTTGCGTCAGGGTGGCGGCGGCGGATTTCGCGATCTCCTGGAAATTTCCGGAGAGTCGGGGATCGGCGGTTACGCGATCCCAGAAGGACGAGGCCAGGGAGGCGGCTTCCCTCCATGCGGTGATGGAGGCGGGCAGGGGTGGAGCTGGGGAAAACCGGCGTGCCATGATTTCCCCCTGCGGACCCGGAGCCCAGAGCATGGGCAGCATGTCATAGGCAGGTGCCACGCGCAGCGGAAGGTTGTCGTCCAGCCAGAAGGAAAGATTGCCCGCATGCATGTCCGCATTGCCTATCAGTTCCCCGAAAGCATGCAGACGGCGGATGGTCTCCAGGCCGGTGCTTTCCAAAAGTCCCTCCTGCACCATTTCCGCGGCGGCTTTGGGCCAGCCACCATTGTCATAGCCGATGGATTCGGGGTGGATGGCATCCAGGGAAACAAGGCCCCGCCTGCCTGCCTGAGGCGTCCGGTCGAATCGCGGCACTTCCAAAAAACGTCTCCCTTCGGCATCCAGGATTCGGGCTCCCGGAGAGGTCCAGCCCGCGTCAGCCAGGGTCAGGTGGGCATGGTATTCGCACAGGAGCAGGTCCGCCCAGCGCTGACCTGTTGCCTGATTCATCGCCGGTGAAAACTTGACCAACACCGGGTGCCGCTCCCCGGCCGAGTCCATGATACTGGTGAGGAATTTGGGCTGTTCCCCTCCGGCGGAGCTGCCTGGCAGGGAGCTGGCCACCGTTTGGGCGATTTGTGGATAACGATCGGCTCGATTCTGCTCCGCGATGAGTCCGTCAGGCTCCGGAAAAATGCCTCTATGCAAAGCCCGCCTCAAACATTCGTCCCCCTCCACAAGGTTTCCCGTCAGGTCATCGCTGGCCGT
>JAQGPD010000430.1 GCA_028293305.1 Verrucomicrobiales bacterium
ACCGATGAAATCATCATCGGAAAAACCAAATACACCGTCCAGACCCTGAAAAAAATCCTCGTGGAGGTGGAGTTCACTCCTGACGGCAATAAAGTCCCCCTGCGCCCCGGCGAGAAACGGAATCCGAATATCATCAACTACAACTTCTACGTCGCCAACCAGAACAAGACCGGCTAGCCCCGCCCCGCCCGCGACTTTTCTCCCCTACCGGTTTCTAAAATCCCCTTCCCCCCTCCTCCTCCCGCCATGAAATTGTCCCAACGCTTCAGCGCCAAACGCCTGCGCTCAGCCTTCAGTCTGATCGAGCTTATGGTATCGGTCGCCGTTCTTTCCATGATCCTGGTCATTGTGTTCCAGATGCTGGAGCAAATGCAGAAAACGTGGAAACGAACCCGTCAATCCGTCTCCGAATTCAAAGATGCCCGCAACGGCTTCGAGGAAATGGGACGCCGGCTCGGCCAGGCCACCATGAACGCCTACTTTGGCTATGATTACGTCCCGGCGACCCTGCAGGGCATTCCGGTGCGTTACGGGAAGGAAATCATCCGCCAATCAGAACTCCATTTTGTCTCCGGTCCCTCGTCCATCCTCTTCGGAAACAGCACCAACAAATCCTCCGGCAGCCGCCCCGGGCATGGCGTGTTTTTCCAAGCGCCTTTCGGATTCTGCTATGACCGCGACAAGGAAAACAAAAACCGCCTTCAGTATGAGCAGCTCAACAACCTGCTGAACGCCTGGGGCTACTACGTCCAATTCAACACCGACGAAGCCGACCGCCCAAATTTCCTGAATGCCCTGCGCAATGCGCCGAAGCCACGTGCCCGCTACCGGCTGATGGAATTCCGCCAACCGACGGAATATCTGCAGGTTTACAAAATCGGCCTCCGCGACCTCAAATCCCCCAAACAAACCGAAGTCTACCGCTGGTTCGGCGACGGGCTTTTCAGCGTGAATTCCCCGTGGAACACCCAGATCGAGGCCGCGAAGGATCTGACGTTTTTCCGCACCACCCGGCCGATCGCGGAGAACATTCTGGCCATGATCATCCAGCCCCGCGAGTCCCTGAGCCAGGACGCTTCCAAAAAGCCCGAGTCCCTCGCTCCCGATTTCCTTTATGACACCCGCCGCTGGCAGTGGAGCAATCCCAACGCCGCCGGTGCCGCCAAGAGCAGGCACCAACTCCCCCCCATTCTCGACGTGAGCTTCATCGCCGTGGACGAAACCTCCTTCGCCACCTACGCGGCCCGGCTCGGCATTGATGCCGTGGACAAGGAAACCAAAATCTTCCCCGTCGATCTCTTCACGAAGGGAGCCAAATTGGAGGAGGACTTCACCGAGGCCGAGGAAATCCTCAAAACCCTGAAGCTGGAATACCGCATTTTCAGCACCTCCATCCGGCTTCGCGAATCCAAATGGACTGACACCACGCCATGACCCGCCCCAACGCACCACGGCACCACCCCCACCCCCACCTCCATTCCATGAAAGCGCACATCTCCACCACAAGGCGGGCCTTCACCCTGATCGAGATCCTGGTCGTCCTGGCCATCATCTCCCTCATCATGTTCTTCTCCGTTCCGAATATGGGCGAGATCATCCAAGGGTCCAAACTCACCCAGGCCGGCGACCAATTGAAATACGACCTCGGCCTCGCACAACAAACCGCGGTCAAAGACAACCTGACCGTCGAGGTCCGGTTCTACCAATACCGCCAACCGGACGGCACCGTGGAGGATTCCAAAAAAACCTTCTCGGCCTACCAAATGTTCCGCCTCATCCCGGACAGTGAGAAACCCTCGGACCCGCGGGCGGAACGGATTCTGGCCCCCATCGACAAAATCAAAAAACTTCCGATCGGCGTGGTGATCCCCGCCAGCAATATGTGGAGCACGCTCGTCAACAGCCCCTCCATCGCCAACGGTTCCCAGGAAGTTTTCGGATTGATCCCCACGGAAAAAATCACCTCCGCGACCTATCGCTCCTTCCAAATCAATCCGGATGGTTCCACCAACCTGGAAACCAGCGGAGCCATCCAATGGTATGTCACTCTGATCGACTCCACGGAAATCACCAGAGCCGGAAGCAGCCTGGATTCCCTGGCACCGAACAACTACATCTGCATCCAGGTCGACCCATTCAATGGCAGCACCCGGTGGTTCCAGCCTAACTGAGTTTTCGCGTTTTCCGGCCTGCGTTGCCGGGACCGCCCTGCCTCGAAGCGGCGCAACCGTCCTGCGGTTGCGCCGCTTTCCTTTTCCGGATTTCTTCCACGTCTCATGAACACGGAACGTCAACAGCTCGGCCTGGCCTTCGGCCTGTCCGCCGCGTTGAACCTTTTCCTCTTTATCCTCATCGCCTGGAGCATGGCGGTCCACGCCGGCCTGACCGGTTCCGCCCGGCGCCTCCTCATGGAAGCCGCCGCCAGCGCGCCTCCGGAGCCGGAAACCGTCACCCTGGTCCTGTCCCCGGAACCAGCCGCGCCGCCTCAGCCCGCTCCGGGCGAAGTCCGCGATTTTCAAAAATTCATCAACAGCCCCGCCGATACCACCGAGACGCCGCCAAGCCCGGATTCCCCTCCAAATACGGCTTCCAAGCTCATCTCCGACCGGAGGATGCAGGCGGCGAGTGAGGAGGAGGCCTCGCCCGACGGCATTCCGGGCATGATTTCCCAAAAAGGCGTCGACCAACCCTTTCTTGATCTCCGGGATCAGGATTTCCAAAGCGGCGATCCCGACCAACCCCGCGAGGCCGCGGTGCCCCCCACCCGGACGGTCCCCGCGCCGCTGGACACGCCGCCGCCGGCCACTACGCCCTCCCACCCGGCAGAGGATAATCCGCCGGATCCTTCCGCCCCCGCAGCCGCCGCCACTCCAGAACAGGACTCCGCCGCGCCCGCTTTCCGGGACCAGGATTCCGCCGTGCTCATCCCCATGCCCGCTCCCGGCGCACGGCCCTCCCCTCCCTCCCGGCCGGGCACCGCGTCCCCGCCTCTTCCAGTGGCGGCCCTGCCGCCCAGCCCTGACAAACAGGCCGCCAGGGAAAACGCCCACGCCGCCGGCACCCGGAAATCCAAACTGCTGGGAACCATCTCCAACAAAGGCCCGGCTTCGCTGGACGCGGCGGGCACGCCGGAGGGAAAATTCGGCCAGGCCATGCATGGCGCCATCGAAAAACACTGGCGTCCCCGACTCAAAAAACTGGCCTCCTATGTCGGCTCCGGAGCGGTGCAACTCGTTGAGATAGAATTCGAAATCGACCGCACCGGACGCATTTCCAATGTGAAGCTGGTCAATCCCGACGAAGCCAATCCCGTCATGCAGGACTGCGCGCTCAGCGCC
>JAQGPD010000431.1 GCA_028293305.1 Verrucomicrobiales bacterium
GCGGTGACAAGTCACCGCAGTCCACGACCGCCTGCGGCGGAAGCCGCCGCGCAGCCATGCGCCTTGGACTGCGGTGACTTGTCACCGCTTTCCCCGGCGAAGCTTGCTGAGCCGATTCTACGTTCCCACGCAAATTCAAAACCACTCCCACCACTCTCCTCAAACCACTACCACCAACACGCCGCTGCTCCCTCCCCCCACAAGCCACGCCGCTCCAACCTCACGAACCAATTCCCCAAAATTCAACCCATCAAGACCCGCCCGTATTAACCCATCAAGACCCGCCCGTATTGAAGCTCCCCGAACTCGAATTCGCCAGTTCTCCGCCTTCGTAGGTGCTGCTCTGGAAGCTGCCGGAGGCATTCGGGCCGAATTGCAGGTCGTAATCCTCCACGCGGTCCGACTGGGCGCCGGGGAAAGTCAGGGCCAGGCTCGCCTCGTCGTCATCCGTCGGGGAGTAATTGTAAGTGAACGGTTTCACTTCCACGGATCCATCCTCCTCCTCGGTCGCCGTTCCGGTGCCATCGCTGTTGAACGTCAGGGTGACAGGCTTGTCGCCGCCGATTTGAATAACTTTGCCATCCAGGGATCGCGGCGGACCGCTGGTGGAATTCACGGACACCGGCACCGTTGGGATATTGAAAGTCCCCGTCTGCAACGGCCCCGTATGCCCGCCACCTCCCCCGCCGCCGCCGGGCAGGGCCTGGGGCAGTCGATTGAAGTTACCCGTGGATTGGGAACTCAGGTCCATCTGAATGATCTCGCCCGGCAATTCCGGGGTGCCTTCCAGCTTCAGTTCCGCCTCATCCGCCGAATTGCGGTCGTAAATATAATGGTAATTGTCCGTAGTCCCGTCGGGACGGTTCACATTCACCGTGCCGTCCAACCCGAAATCCAATCGAGTCATCGCCCCGCCTTCCTCGAAGATCAGGTTTTGTCCCGCGAGCGTGGTGGGGAACACCGCTTCCTCCACCCGGTCACGCAGCCGCCCCGTGTGCAGGCTGAACGGCCCGGATTCCAGCACCTGCACCTGGCCTTCCAGATTCCGGTCCCGCATTTGATAGGCCCCGAGCAGGCCGTTGGAGAAATTCAGCTCCAGGGTGGACGTGGTGCCATCAAAATAAATGAGTTCCACCTCCGCGACGGATCCCGTGGTGCGTTTGACTTTCCACGTGAAACTCCGGGCATGGGTCGCATCCGACTTCAACATCCCGCGCCGCACGCCTTGGATCGAAGGGAAAAAAACCACCTGCCGCAAACGCCCGCCATCATTCAGCGCGACCGTTTTTCCTCCCAGCAAAGTCGTCGCCGGACCAAAAGGCGTCGCCGAAACCATGCGCACCCGGAACTGCCGCTGACCTGCCGCGGCCGCCGGAGGCAGGATCGCCTTCATCTTAGTGCCATCCCCGAAAATCGGTCCCGCGACCTGGTTGAAACTGACTCCGTCCACGCTGCCATCCACCAGATAAGCGGCGCCATCCACGGATTGGAATTCATATTCCACCCCGTTTTTGATCTCCAGCGCCGGCACAGCGGCCGTGCCATTCTGGGCACTCACCCTGGACACGATTCCCCCGCTGAGCAGCAGGACCGGCATCAGGAGGAAAAATCGTTTCACGGCGCAAAAGGCGGATCGGATGCCACCAATCCCAAATTAATGGGAATTTTCCGTCCAAGATCAAGCTTTTTCCGAAAACACCCCTCAACAAATCTCCACGCGCCTTCCGCCCTCCCGCGCTTTACAAGCCGCCATTCCGCCATAGCCTGCCGGTTCCCGTAGTTTCCCCCGATTTTTTCCGAATGTCCGACGCCTCCCATACCCGCAATTTCTCGATCATCGCCCACATCGACCACGGGAAGACCACGCTTTCCGACCGTCTGCTGGAAAAAACCCTCACCGTGACCAAGCGGGAAATGCAGGACCAGCTCCTGGATTCCATGGACTTGGAACGCGAGCGCGGGATCACTATCAAATGCCACCCGGTCACCATGATCTACCGGGCCAAAAACGGGGAGGACTATAAACTCACCCTTATCGACACCCCCGGACACGTCGACTTTTCCTACGAAGTCAGCCGCTCCCTCGCCGCCTGCGAAGGGGCCGTGCTCTTGGTCGATGCTGCACAAGGCGTTGAAGCCCAGACGGTTGCAAATCTGCACCTCGCCAACCAGCAGAACCTGACGATCATCCCGGTCATTAACAAAATCGACCTCCCCAGCACGAATCTCCCGGCCGTTTATAAACAGCTGGAAGACATCCTTTCCATCCCGGCGGAGGAGTCCATCAAGGCCAGTGCCAAGATGGGCATCGGCATTGAAGACATTCTGGAAGCCGTGATCGAACGCGTGCCGCCTCCCACGGTTCCTAACGATGGCTTCCTGCGGGTCTCGGTTTTCGATTCCCTTTTCGACTCCTACCGCGGCGTCATTATGTATGTCCGCGTGGTCAGCGGCACCTTGAAAAAGGGCCAGAACATCACCATGTGGTCGACGAATAAGTCCTACGACATCAAGGAAGTAGGCATCTTCACCCCCAAACAGTGCCGCACCGACAAACTGGAAGCCGGCGATGTGGGCTTCGTCGTGGCCAACATGAAATCCACCGGCGAGGTGAAAATCGGCGACACCATCACCGAGACCACCCGCATGTGCCCGGATCCGCTTCCCGGCTTCAAGGAAATCCAGCCCATGGTTTTCAGCGGGATCTATCCGATTGATAGTGATGACTTTGAGCAACTGAAAGCCGGCATGGGCAAGCTGCAGATCAATGACAGCGCCTTCCGCTTCCAACAGGAATCCAGCGCCGCGCTTGGTTTCGGGTTCCGCTGCGGATTCCTCGGCCTGCTGCACATGGAAATCGTCACCGAACGCCTCCGCCGGGAATATGATATGGACATCATATCCACGTATCCCAGCGTGGTTTATGAGATTTCACTATCCAATGGCGAGGAACTGAAAATCGACAATCCCACCTACATGCCCGACCCCGGGACCATCGCGGAAATCCGCGAACCTGTCGTCCGCGCCTTCATTCTCATTCCTAACGAATGCATCGGCGATATCATGCAGCTGGTCGCGGAAAAACGCGGCCTTCTGGAAAATACCGAAACGCTGGACGACCGCCGCGTCATGCTTTCCTGCACGCTGCCGCTCAATGAAATCCTCGTCGATTTCAACGACAAGCTCAAATCCATCACCCGCGGCTACGGCAGCATGGACTACGAAAATGCCGGCTACAAACCGGACAAACTGGTCAAAATGGACATGCTCATCAACGGCGACCCCGTCGATGCCTTCGCCACCATCGTCCATCGCGACAAAGCCGAAAACCGCGGCCGCCTCCTAGCCAAAAAGCTCAGCGAGGTCATCCCCAAACAACTTTTCACCGTTGCCATCCAAGCCGCCATCGGCGGAAAAGTCGTCGCCCGCGAAAGCATCAGCGCCAGCCGCAAGGACGTCACCGCCAAGTGTTATGGCGGCGACATCAGCCGTAAACGCAAGCTCCTCGACAAACAGAAGGAAGGCAAAAAGCGCATGAAAATGGTCGGCAAAGTCAACATCCCCCAGGAAGCCTTCGTGCAGGTGCTGAAAACCGGGGATTGAAGACCAGGCAGAAACCAGCGGGCAAAATCGGATTTAGCTCGAATCAATCACGATAACCATAGCCTAACGGGAGGGCTGCTTGTTGTCATAATCCGGGATGTGTCTGCATGCTCCCCGGACGCGATGAAACGCTCCCTGGGTTTACCCGGCATTTACCCGGAGCTAGGCTTCATTGTCCAAAGATAAAGTTTGTCGCTCGGAGGGTTAGGCCTCAGTGTCCGGAGTTGGATCCTGTTACGTTGACGCTGGGATTTGTTATCCCGGAGGGATTGCAGCCATTAGACGGCGGTTGAGCGAAGCGACACCGCCGGACCCGCATGAAAGATATCTTGCATCCCGGAGGGATGCCAGCAAATCGACGATTCAATCTAACCTAAATGATTCCGCCCTCTCCACCCCACCGCCGCTCCACCGCCGCTCCACCGCCGCTCCCCCACCGCCGCTCCCCCTTCACATACTCCCCACTCCGCCGGCCGCTCCCCACGCTTGGGTCACATCCTTGCACCTTCAATCCAGCCACTTTTCCTCGAAGACCACTTCCGCCTTTTCAAAAAATCCGATCAGTTCCTCACGAAACGTTTTAGTCCGGTGGTGCTCCTCCTGATTGGCTATGTATTTCCTAACCGCAGGCCTCGCCGTGGCGCTGACAGTGAATCCGGCATAACCGTCCTGCCAGGCGAAGGCCCCGCTCCCGATTTCTCCATGCACCCATTTCGACGCGGCCTTTTTCAGTTCCCTCATAAAATCGGACAGCCGGACGGTGGCTTTCAAGCCAAACAGCAGGTGCACGTGATCCGCGGTGCCGCCAACTCCCTGACTGAATCCGCCCAGGCCAGCCATTGACCCTCCCAGATACTCGTGAAGTCTTCCCCGCCGCTCCCGGCCAATCCAAGGTTCCCGGTTTTTGGTGGAAAACACGACATGATAGTGAAGGCTCAAAAGGTGGAGGCCATGGAGTTTTTTGCTCCGGGTGGAAGCGGGTTTTGTTATCCGGGATTGCTGGCATCCCTCCGGGATGCATGGGTGTCAGAGAGCGCTTTCCGGCGGTGTCGCTCCGCTCAACCGCCGTCTAATGGCTGTCAAGCCTCCAGCTTGAAAAAACGATAGTGTGGCTTTCCGATCTTTATCGCGCAAGTCCGCATATCCCGGCCACTTGCATAAAGTGTGTCCTCCGTTACACTTCACCATGATCCTCACCCTGAATATCCCGAACGATCTTTCGGAGGATTTGCATGCCAAATTCGACGATCTGGGGAAAACCGCCATGGAAGCCCTGGCAGCAGAGGCGTATGAAAAGGATGTCTTATCCTTGGAACAGGTGCGACGGTTGCTGAATTTGGAATCCAGTTGGGAAGCGAAGGACGTGCTGGCCAGCCACAAAGTTTGGCCGGGAACCACCATGCAGGACGTGCAGTCCGATCTCGCCACTTTGGAAAAAATAAGTGCGCCCGCCTGATGCTCATCATCAGCGACAACTCCGCTGTTTCAGCTTTGGATGAGACTGATTTGCTTCACCTCCTCCCCGCATTGTTCGGCACCATTGTCCTCACTGAGTCAGTCAGCCGTGAATGCGGGCATGTCCGTGCACCCCGGGCGTTGCGGGAATGGATTGCCGATCCGCCGTCCTGGGTGCGTATCGTGCCGGATCCGCCGGTCACCCTTCCCGAAACCGCCAATTTAGGGCAAGGGGAAGCCACCTCCATTTCATTGGCATGGGAGCACCGGGATGAAAGCCGACTCATCCTTGATGAGAAAAGGGGAAGGCGTGTCGCGGCAGCGCTGGGATTGCCGATGACTGGAGTGGTTGCCGTTATTGGTGAGGCCGCCAGACGGGGTTTGATTGATTTCGACGCCGCAATTCTTAAGTTGTCAGGAGTGGGCTTCCACGTTTCGGATGAAGTAATTGCCGTCGTGAAATCGAAGCATGGGCTCTAAGGATCGCGCACCTGCGGGACCTCCGGACCCATAAAGCCGAGTTTCCCATCCGAATGACGGGATATCACAATTGCATCGTCCCCTTGTCTCGGTCGCGGCCCTGTCCATTCTGTGGGATGCCCAACCCCGCCAGCGCACGCCTGCTTCACCTGCTCAAAGACCACTTTGGGTATGACTCGTGGCGTCCGCTTCAGGAGGAGATCATCACGGCGACCCTGGCGGGGCGGGATGTGTTGGCGCTGCTGCCCACGGGGGGCGGGAAATCGCTGTGTTTTCAACTCCCGGCCATGGCGGGGGAGGGGCTCACGCTGGTGGTTTCGCCTTTGATCGCGCTGATGAAGGACCAGGTGGACCAGCTGCAGGCGGCGGGGATTCCCTCCACATTTTTAAACTCCACCCTGGATGCGGCGGAGTCGCGGAACCGGCTCCGGGGGCTGCACGAAGGACGTTATAAACTGCTGTATGCCGCGCCGGAGCGCATCATGCTGGACGGATTTTTGGAGAATCTGAGGAAGTGGAATATTGAGAGGATCGCCATCGATGAGGCGCACTGCATCAGCGAATGGGGGCACGATTTCCGGCCGGAATACCGCCAGCTGCCGCGGCTGCGCGAGGTGTTGCCTAACGTGCCGTTCATCGCCCTGACCGCCACCGCCACGGACCAGGTCCGGGAGGACATCGAGCACCACCTGGCCCTGCGCCAGCCCGAGCGATTCACCGCCAGTTTCAACCGGCCTAACCTGACTTACCGCGTGGCGCAAAAAGCCGGTGCCTATGAGCAGGTGCTGCAGTTTCTGCGCAAACGGCCGGAGGACAGCGGCATCATTTATTGCCTTTCGCGAAAGGGCACCGAGGCGCTCGCGGACCGGCTGAGCCGCGACGGCATCGCCGCGTTGCCCTATCATGCCGGACTGGAGCAGACGGAGCGCGCGGGGAATCAGGAGAAATTTCTGCGCGACCGCGTGCGGGTTATGTGCGCGACCATCGCGTTCGGCATGGGCATCAACAAACCCAACGTGCGGTTTGTGATTCATTATGACATGCCGAAGAATCTGGAAGGCTACTATCAGGAAACCGGACGCGCCGGACGCGATGGCCTGCCGGGCGAGTGTCTGCTGCTTTTCAATGCCGGGGACGCGGCGAAACACATGGGGTTCATCGAGGAAATAACAGATCCCGCGGAGGCGGCGCGCGCGCGGCATTTGTTGGATCAGGTCGTCCATTATGCCGAGGCCTCGTCCTGCCGGCGGGCGTTGTTATTAAATTACTTCAGTGAGGAATATCCGGAGCCCAACTGCGGCGGATGTGACAATTGCCAGTCGCCGCGCGAGTTTTTCGATGGCACGCTGGTGGCGCAAAAATTGTTATCCTGCGTGCTGCGGGCGAATCAGGCCAGCCGCTGGCAGTTCGGTCTGGGGCACTATTGTGATATTTTATGCGGGGCCACGAACGAGAAAATTTTGCGTCAGGGTCATCAAAACCTGAGCACCTATAACATTGGCAGGGAGATGAGCCGGAACGAGTGGCAGGCCATCGGCCGGGAGTTGACGCGCATGGGTTTCCTGGAGCCGCTGGCGGTGGGCATGGGCACCACGCTTAGCTTGACGGAAAAGGCGGTGAAGGCGCTCAAGGAACGCAGTAAATTCACCCTGACCCGACCTCTCCCCGCAGCGGAGGCGAAGAAGCGCTCCGGCGGCGTGGCCAAGGCGGGGGACATTGAGTGCGACGATATGTTATTCAACTCCCTGCGCGCGCTGCGGCGGGAGTTGGCGGAGGTGCGCAGTGTGCCGCCTTATGTTATTTTTGGCGATGTCGCCCTGCGTCACATGGCCAGCGCCTATCCGGTGAATGACGAGGAATTCGCCAGGATTCCCGGCGTCGGTCATCAGAAATTGGTGGATTTCGGCGCGGCCTTCACCGCCGTGGTCAGGCAACATTTGCAATCGAATCCAAGGCAGGATTTCGGCCGCGCCGCCACCGGCCGGTCAGGCGCAGGGACGCCCTCCCAGAGCGGATCCGGTCGTGCCGGCGCGGGACCGGCGACCGCGCGGCCTTCCAACTCCATTGGTTATAAACCGGCTTCCATGGAGGCTGTGCCGGTCAGTGATTCCGTCGGCGAAACCCTGCGGCAATACCGCGAGGGAAGTAAGGATCTGGCGGCTTTGGCGGCGAAGCGGAATCTCGCGGAAAGCACCATCGTCAGCCACCTGGCGAACGCCATCGCGGCGGGACGGGCGGATGAGCTCAACCCGGAGGATTTTTTGCCAAAGGAGAAAATTTCAGAGCTGGCGGAGATTTTCGAAGCCGCCGGGCAGGTGGAAAGCCTGGGCCCTATCAAGGAACTGGCGG
>JAQGPD010000297.1 GCA_028293305.1 Verrucomicrobiales bacterium
GGCGGATCACCCGGCACCGCCGGCACCGCGCCCGCCGCCTCCACCGTCGTGCTGAATGAGTTCCTCACCAATTCCGGGAGCTACACTTTCGGCGGAGTTCCGGCGGATTTTGTCGAACTCCGGAACACCGGCGCCGCCGCAGCCGATGTGTCAGGATGGATTCTTCGGGCCGATCCCGGAAACTTGATAGCAATCCTCCCCCCTGGCACCTCCATCGCGCCCGGAGCCTATCTGACCATCCACGCCGCCGCGGCGTTGCCCGCCCCGGATTTGGCAGGCAATATCGAATCCGGTCACGGCACTATCCAGATTTTCAATGCCGCCGGCATTGCCCGGGACGGCGTCCGTTATGGTCCCCAGGCCGCCGGTTACAGCTTCAACCGCCTCGGCTCCGGCTGGCAGTTGGGCACGCCCACTCCCGGTGCGGCCACCGCCGCCGCGCCGACCGAGCCGCTTTCCATGGTCCGCCTGAATGAATGGTTCCCGAACCCCCGGCCCGGCGATGACGATTGGCTGGAACTCTATCATACCGGATCCACCGCCCCCGTCGTCCTGACAGGATGCACCGTCGAAGTGAATGGCGCCCGCTCCACCCTCACCGGACCCTCCGCTCTGCTGCCTGCCTCCTGGGCACGGTTTGTCATGGATCCCGGCAGTGCGCGCGGCGATGCGCTTTTGCTGAATCTCCCAGCCTCCGGCACCGCCCTCCGCCTGATCGGCACCGCGGGCGAAACCGTGGATTCCCTAACCTACTCCGCCATCGCCACCAACATCTCCGGCGGCCGCCTCCCGGATGGAACGGCGACGCTGAATCCAGCCCTCAACCCCAGCCCCGGATTTCAGAATGCCGCCCCAACCGTCAGCCCGCTGATCATTGGCGAGGTCCTCGTGCGCAACACCACCGGCCCTGCCGCGCCCTGGGCCCGGCGTCCCTCCTGGGTGGAAATCAGCAACCTGCCGCTCCCTGGCACCCAGTCGCTGGACGGCTGGAAACTGCGCACCGTCGGCACCGCTCCGGCCACTTGGAATTTCCCCGCCGGAATGTCCCTCGCCGCCGGATCCCACCTGCGTCTGTGGTGCGATCCTATCCAACCCGCCAGTCTTTCCACCGGCCTCAATCTGAACGCCGGCCTCGACCTTGCGCCCGCCGCCACCTGGGGTTTGGAACTCATCCAGCCTTCCGGCCACGTCGCGCAGTCCCTCCTGTGGGGCGCTCAGATTCCCGACCGCTCATTTGGTTATACGGGTTCCGCCTACGCGCTCCTGACAAATCCCACGCCGGGTGCCGCCAACGCCGCCGCCGCCGCCCTCGACGCATCCTCACAAGTCCGGCTCAACGAATGGTTCGGCGGAGACAGCGCGGAAACTTCGAATTTCGTGGAGATTTTCCACCCTGGATCCAACCCGGTGGACCTCGGCGGATTGTGGCTGGGGGACGCTCCCTCCGAGTCCGGCCTGCGTCGCTGGCAGATTCCGGCGCTCAGTTTCATCGCTCCCCAAAAACATCTCCTGCTCACCGCCTCAGGCCCGGCGGGCAGCCCCGCGGTTCTGGGATTTGATATCGCCAGGGGTGGCGAATTCCTCCGTCTCAGCGCCAACGACGCCCCGGCCACCGCCATCGATGAACAAAACTTCCCGACCTTTTCCCCGCTCGTTTCCCAGGGCCGCCTCAGCGATGGCACCGCCACCCTGACAAGTATGAATCCCACCCCGGGCTTCACCAACGCCGCCCTCGGAGGCCAGCTCATCACCGCGCATCCGGAAAGCCTCGTCACCTCCGGCCGCAGCGCGGCCGCCTTCTCCATCACCGCTCCCGGCGCGACTTCATGGCAGTGGAAATTCAATGGCGTGGACATTCCCGGCGCCATCAATGCCAGCTTCAGCGTCCTCCCCTGGGCTACCCCCGCCACGGCCGGAGTCTACACCTGCACCGTCTCCGGACCCTCCGGCAACGCGACCAGCAATCCCGCGGTCCTGACTGTTCTTAACAATTTTTCGACCTTCTGCGCCATCAACAACATCACCGCCAATCCCGGCGCGGATGCCGATGGCGACGGGCTCAGCAATGCCGTGGAATTCCTAACGGGATCTGATCCCCGTGTCCCCGCCAGCCCTGCCTTGTCCAACTTCCTGGTCCAGCCAGTCTTTCAGTCCGACCCCGGCGGCAAGTCCCTCGGCTACGATCTCGCGCTGGATCCCAACGCCGTTTATTCCAACCTTCGCGGAAACCTCTCCGCCGATCTCACGCTCTGGGAAACCCGCGCCGCCGATTCCACGGTTCCCATTGCCAATGGCAGCCGTTTGTTATGGAACATCCCCGCCGGCAGCCCGCGGTATTTCCTGCGGCTGTGGTTGGACGAATAACATCTCCGTCAATGCCGGGCCGGACTGCGGCGGTCGGGAAACGCGCCCCAACCAAACGCTTGAAAAACCATCCATCACCGCCGCCCATTCGTTGTTTGGTGATATGTCCGCCGTCCCCGCCCATACCGGAATTATCCTGACATTTCTCCGGGAATTGCGGACCACCGCCACTCCCGTGATCCGGCTTTCCGGTCAGGGTCCGTGGGCAGGCGTGCTTATTGAAATCGAAACCGAAGCGCGCGCCGATCCCCGCCTCGGCACGCTTCTCGCGGATTGGCATCATGAAGCCGCGGAGGACCTCGGCGGCCCGGAGTTGCCCTTCGATGAAGACGCCGCCCGCCAGGCCGCGGTGGTTCTTTTCCGCGCGGCCTGGTGTTATCTGCACCGCGACACCCCGGCCGCCGAAGTCGCCAAACTGCTCCAGCCGCCACCCCCGGAAACCCTGACTGCCGCCGCTCAATTCTCCGCCGACCTGACGCTCCGGCACCTGCCCGCGCTCCATCGCATCGCCCAGGCCCTGGCGCCCGGCGATCCCTTGCTGGCCGCCCTCCGCGCGCTCGCCGCCGCCTTTCCGCTGTCCTCCCCGGGCTTTTCTCCTGACGAAAACTTTCCTCCCTCCGCGGACCCGCTAGCATGGGCCCGATTGCAGGAGCACCCGGGACTGCGCCAGCTTTTTTTGGACCGCGTCGCCGCCCATGCCGACCGCGCCTGGATGGAAATCCCGGACATCGCCGCCGCCATCGCGCATGCCCTCGGTGTTGGCCACGGCCTTCCCCTTCACGCCCCCGCGACGCCTTTCCCGGCGGGCAATCCTCATCCCGCTTTCATCCCTCCCCCGTCATAATTTTCCTCCCATGTTGCCAGATGCCCCCGCCGCCGCCCGGACGTTGCAGACCGCCGTCCTCGCCTCCCTCAAACAAACTTTCGTCGGCAAGGATGAAATCATCGACCTCATGGGCGTGGCCCTCGCCGCAGGTGAAAACCTTTTCCTGCTGGGTCCTCCCGGCACCGCCAAAACCGCACTCCTGCACGAACTCGCGCGCCGCCTCGACGCCCGTTCCTTCGACTACCTCCTGACAAGATTCACGGAGCCCAACGAACTCTTCGGCCCCTTCGACATCCGCCGCCTCCGCGAGGGCGATCTGGTCACTAACACCGACGGCATGCTCCCGGAGGCCGACCTTGTTTTCCTGGATGAATTGCTGAATGCCAACAGCGCCATCCTGAACAGTCTCCTCATGGTGCTCAACGAACGCGTCTTCCGCCGCGGCCGCGAGACCCGGCCCATCCCCGCGCTCCTCGTCGCCGGCGCCAGCAACCACCTGCCGGAGGACGAGGCCCTCCGCGCGCTTTTCGACCGCTTCCTGCTCCGGGTCCGCTGCGGACCGGTCGCGGATGATTCCCTGGGCGCGGTGCTTGATGCCGGATGGCGCCTGGACTCCGCCCCGCCGCCCGCCGCCGTGCTCTCCGCGGAATCTGTCAGGGAAATCCAGCGCGCCGCCCGCGGCGTGGACCTCACCGCCGTCCGTCCGGAAATGGTCAGCCTCATTTTGAAACTCCGCCAGGCCGGCGTCACCATCTCGGACCGGCGCGCCGTGCGCCTGCAACGCGTCGTTGCCGGCAGCGCGCTCCTCGCCGGCCGCACCGTCGCGCGCGCCAGCGACCTCTGGGTTTTTGCCCACCTTTGGGATCGCGAGGAACAAATCGAAATCACCGCCACGCTCGTCGGTGAAGTCATCCGCCAGGCCGGTGCCGCGCCCGGCGACCACCCCCGCGCCCATGCCGCCGAAACCCCCGACCCCGAAGCCCTGGCCTTTTCCCTGACAGAACTCGCCGCCCGCATTTCCCGCGCTCCCGACCCCTCCTCCGCCGACGAACTGCGCCGCCTGACCGCGCGCATCGAGTGGGTCTCCAATGCGGAATCGCGTCAGGCCCTGCAGGAAAAATCCGCCGCCCTCTGGCCTCTGCTGCCGTCCTGAAAAAACCGTCCGCCTTTCCTTTCCGCCGCCGCCATGCCCGTCCTGCAACTTCCCGCCGACAGCGCCGAAAGCCTGGCACCGCACCGCACCCGGCCCGGTTGGGAATTGTGTTATGGGGTCGGTGTGCTGTGGCTCCGGATTCCGGATGACAGCGCGTCCCTGGAAGCCGCCGCCTCGCTTCCCGCCCTGGCGCGCTATCAAGTGGACCGCCTGCGCCGGCTCATCCCATTCCATGCCACGCTGCCGACCGGCCGTGAGCCTGACGGGCCCTGGCAAGCCCTGGGGGAAGTTCTGACGGTGCTGCCTCCGCCCGCTCTTTTTCCTGGCCGGATGGGCGGTGGCTTTCCGGTCGGGCTGGTCCGCAGCTCTTCCCTCAAGGAACCCGCCGCCTTGCTGGCTCCGCTGTCCGTGCTCCTGGGCTGGGCTGAAAACGCGCCGCGTCCCCGGCTTCGTTCCCTGGTTTTCGCCGCCGCGCCGGACGGGCGGGTTTTTGTCAGGGGCACTCCGCTGCCTCCGGTTCCGGGCACCGCATTTTATTTCCAAAGCAACCTCGCGCTGCCGTGCGGGTGGGATTTCGCGCCACCCCTCCGGGCGGACTGGGTCGCGCAATCGCTGGCCGTCCCGGTGCACTCCACCGTGCTCCTGACTCCGGAAAATGGGGCCGTGGAAATCAGTCAGGAAAGTTTCGTTCCCCTCACCCTGGCCGCCCTGCGCCGCACCCGGGATAACTTGAAATCCGCCGCATCCCCCATCGCGTCAACCTAACGTCCATACGCAAAAACCTTGGCATCAATTCCTCCGCTTCCCATGCATCAACCCTCCATCAGCTATCTTGTCCCGCCCCCGGGCTACCTGTGGCATTGGGCGGCGGACGGCTCGGCGGTTGAATGGGAGGACGGCACCACCGTCTGCCTCTGGATGGAGCTCCACGCCCTCCTGAACCACCTCGCTCCCCACGGCCTGCCGCCCCTCGGCAGCATTTTGCTGGTGCTCATGGCGGCCGGCAAAAAGCAAACCACCGCGCTGGTCTCCGCCAGGGAAGCCGCCTCCAGACTAACAGGATCCGACGCCGCCAGCCGCACTTCAGGCTCCCTTCTCGGCCGGGTGGAAAATGTGTTGGCATCCATCGCCGCCCTCCCGCCGGATCTCACCACGGGACTGCCGGCCAGGGCACACTTGCTGAGATCGCTTTTCGAAGGCGTGCCGCACGGACGCTCGCCTGACGAATCCCGGGAAATCATGGAGCGCCTCGACACCTGGGGCCTTGATCCCATCCGCCGGAAACAACCCCGCCTGCTCGGCATCGCGCGTCTGCTGCGGGATCTGAACGCCATTTCCGCGATTACTAACCGGATCAACCTGACAGAACTCGGCCCGCTCCTGCGCACCGGTCTGGACAGCGCCGGCATCCGGCCCGCGACGGTGCCCGAGCCCACTGCGGAGCCGGGTGGAACCCTGCTGCCCCTGCTGCAACGCCTGGAGCTGGACCCGGATCCGGAGTTGTGCGCCATCGCCGCCATTGCCCGCCGGATGGTCGCCATGTTCGCCCTGCCACGGCCGGCCGGATTTCCCCAGGAACTGCCGGTGGGCGGCATTTCCGATATCACCAACCGCGGACCGTTGGATCGACTGCTGCCCAGTGAACTCGCGGCGGAGGACGATATGCTCATGGCTCGCCTGGCCAACCATGAGGCCCTTTATTTCCGACGCGACAGTCCTCCTGACGAGCCTGCTTCGGAGCGGCTTATTCTCATGGACAGCGGCATTCAGTTATGGGGGCTGCCCCGTCTTTATGCGCTGGCCGCCGCCCTTGGGCTGCAGGCCGCCGCCTCCGGTGCGGGGGCCGGGAACAGGACCACGACCATCCGCATCCTGCGCCGCGAAGGGCCGGTTTTTCAGCCGTTGAAATTGGATAGTGTCAATGACGTCCAGTCCGCCCTCCAGGATCTTCTACCGGATCCCCACGCCGCGCCGGCGCTGGCGGCTTTGGAGGCCGGGGAAGCCGGAGCGGTCAGGACGGATTATTTTTTCATCTCCGGCGATCACCTCCGCGGCAGCACCCTGCGTGGTCCGCTGCACGCGCTGGCCCTGCGCATCGCCGCTGCGGGCGGGCGTTTTTTCCAACTGGCCATCAGCCGTCACGGAGCCATGGAACTCATCGCCCGCACCCCCGCCGGCACCCGTTCCATCGCCTCCGGGCGCATCGACCCCGATGCCATCCTGACCAAATCGCCTGACAAGCCTGACACTTCCGCCCGCGACCGCCTGACGGATTATGCCGAGGTGATCCGGCACCTTGCCTATTACCGGGAATCGCCTGTCCCATTCCGTTTTCCCGCCGAGGATCATCCTGGCTCCAGCGCCTGCCGGGTTGGTGGTAAACGTTTGTCGGTGGACACCCACCGCCGGCTCATGGTTTGGGATGAGGATCCCGCGCTGGGAGCCGGGGAAATCGCGGCCGGATTGCCGGAGGCGGAGCGCTATCACATCGCCCGCTTTGTGCTTGAGTGGGTCGTGCTGTGTTCGGGGGAAAATCCCGGGGATCGGTTGCTGGCCGTAATTATAACCAATCACAACAAGTCGCGGCGCGATGTGCCCTTGGTCTCCAGTTTGGGTTTTCCGCTATGGTTCCGGGGTCTCAACGGCGCGGCGATTCTTGGTTATGCGGACCACGCGGAAGCCTGTTCCCTGACAAATGGCGCGCGGCTGGACGGCTTGGATCTGCCGAAGGGCACGGGGCCGGACAGCGTGGTTTTCGACGGCGCGCATCTGGCATTGGCCACGGAGGCCGACGGTCCTTCAGCCGCCCCGCCGCCAGCAGGAAAAGTGCGGCGTCCTGACCGATTTCCGGAATTGCCAGGCGCTCCCGTTTCCGCCGGTTTCGTTGCGTCCGGAACGCTGGTCATCCGGGCGCAGGGCGGGCGTTGGGAGCTGGCAATGCCGGAGTTTATTCTGACCCCCAGCCAGAAAAGCCAACTCGCGGCGGTGCGTCCCTTCCGCCGGGTGGACCCCGGAAACGGCACCGTGGCGCAGGCGATGCCCACGGTCTATGTGGCGGAATGGAACGAGGATTGCCGCCTCATTTTCGATACCCGCGGCCTGCTCCATCTGGTGTTTACCGACATGCACGGCACGGTCGAGCTAACGCTTCTGGCCATTTTGAAAAAACCCCTCGCCGCCTGGGCCGCGCACTGGAATCCGCCGGTGACGGGCAATCCCGACTGGCTGCTGAATCCGCCGCCGCAGGACATGCTGCCCATCAGCCGACTGGTGCCGCTGCTGCAGCGTTTCGCGGCTTTGGCCCGGGCCTCCCAGCCTCCCGCTCCCACCCATCACGGTGAAAACAGGGAGACGGACATTCTTCCCATGCCGGCTCCCTAACTTCCAATAACATGTCAACCATTCAGCCAGGACTTCGCATGGCCGCGACCGCATTGCCGGTGCGCGCCGGGTGGATTCCCGTGCCGGATGTCAGGGTCTGGCTTGAGGAGGCGGCCCGCGTGGAGGAGGCGGCGCCGGGTGCCGGAGTCCGTTTTTATCCGCTGCCCGCTTCCGCTTCCAACCCCTCGGTTTCGGGTGCGGTCATCACTGTCAGTGGAAAGGTGGATGCCGCGCTCGACTCCATTTTCAGTCCGCGGGTGCACCGGCTGGGCGAGGCGTTGCCTGGCGTTTTGATTCCGGTGGACTCGCGTCTGACGCCGGCCCTGACTTCTTTGGAGCAGGCACGGCTTTTTCCCTGGGCGCTGCATTTCATGCATCCGGTCCTGGGTCTTGCGGGATTCGCGGAGGCCGATGCCTTGTTGCCCTGGCAACTTTTGGAAGCCCTTCCCGTGGCGCGTGGCGGATGGTTTTCCGCCGTGCCGGGGCCGGTGGATCCACCGTTGCTGCGGCAGGTGACGCTGGAGTTGGAGGTCGACTTGAAGGACATCCTGGCCGGGGCGTCGGACGATATTTCGTCCCGGGCGGAGGCGGTTCCGGGCGCGGGTGGGATGTTGGACAAAGCCGGGGACGCGGCGGGTTGGCTGGTGGACAAGGGTCTTGGAATGTTAGGCTCGCTGGGTGGTCGGAAGGCCGCTGACGCGATCCGGGACTGGGCGCGTCCCGACGCGGCCAACCTCAAAAACCGGCGGCACCGGGAGTTGAATAAATTGTTGGACCGTTTTGAAAAGGACACACTGGACGCGCTGCGCCACGCCATTCCCCTGACCGGCGCGGATGCCCGCCGGGGTCAGCCTGCCAGCCCCGGATGGAAGCTCGGCGCGCGGAATCCGGACCTCCGCCCTTTCAGTCAGGGTGGAGGCGTTGTGGATGTGTGGAACATCCCCGGCGACATCCGGCTGAAGTTGGAAAAACAGTATCGCGAAGCCGCCGCGAGGGAGGCGGCGGCGGGGCATTGGGGGCGGGCCGCTTACATTTTCGGGGAGTTGTTGGGGGATTGGAGCCGCGCGGCGGAAATGTTGGAAAAAGCCGGCCGCCCCCGGGATGCCGCGCGCATTTACCTGGAGCGCCTGCGGTCCGGGCTGCGTGCGGCGCAGTGCCTGGCGGAGGCGGGTTTGCTGGCGGAAGCGGCGGCGTTGTATGAAGAGGCGGGGCAGCACGAAAAAGCCGGGGATCTTTTCGCGGACATGGGCCGGAAGGACGCCGCCCGGGAACAGTGGGAAAAAGCGTTGCGCTTCATGACCGATCCACTGCAGCAGGCGGTTCTGTTGGAGAAAAAGCTGTTGGATCCGGACCGCGCCCTGGCGGTGCTTTGGAAGGCGTGGCCGGGCTCGCCGGCGGCGCTGCCGTGCTTCACGGCGTGGCTGGATTTGTCAGGAAGGCTGGGGCGTCATGCGGAGGTTTCGGCGTGCCTGGACGAGGTGGAGGCGAAGCCCGCCGCCCGGCCCGCGAGCCCGTCGCTGATGGTGTCCGGACTGCTGAAGTTGTTTTTGGACTATCCGGATTCCTCACTGCGGCAGCGGAGCGCGGAGCTTGCGGTGATGCTGGCCGGGGAAGCGTTGGCGGCGACTTCCTCCCGGCGGGAGACAACGCGCCTGCTGGAAATGCTGCCCAGGTTTTCGCCGGGCGACCGGCTGCTGGCGCGCGATGCCGGCCGTTTCAGCCTGACAAAATTCCGTCCGTCCGTGCCTTTGCTGGAGCGGGAATCCCTGCGGTCGAATCCATGGCGGCCCTCCCGGATCATCAATCTGGATGCCGGGGTGAAATGGCAATCCCTATCCGATTCCGCGGAGGGGCTGCATGTGGCGGGATACAGCATCCTGACAAAATCCCGGGGGGCCCGCTCGCAGCTTGTTTCCGGGGGGGTGACGGGCGGAGCATGGCCGAAGGTCCGGCCCGGGCTGGGTTTTGATTCCGCGGATCCGCGTGTGTCGCATGGCGTCCCCATGGCTCCGGGGGCCGCCGGATTCTATCATTCCCGCCAGGTTCTGGAGGTGGTGACTGATTTTCCCAATGAAGCGCCGGGCCTGAGGGAACGGATCCTGGCGGCCGGGCCGGCGGCGGATGGCGAATGGGTGCTGTTGGGTCTGATGGAGACGGGCACCCTGTCAGCGGATTATGTGGGGCCGGACGGTCACTTCCGTCGCAGCCGGGTGTTGGATTTTGCGCCGCCGGGATTGGAAAAATCCGACTGGTTCACGGCCGGGCAAGGCGCGGATCTTTGGATCGCGGGCATGGATGTGGTGTGCCGGGTGACGGAGGCGGGGGCGTTCGAGCATGTGGCGGTGGCGGGTCCGGTGTCCGGATTGGTGGTGGCTCCGGCGGGATGTGTGCCGGGGGCCATGGTGGTGGCGGGCGGGGAGGTGGTCCTCCTGACACCTGGCGTCAAAGGACAGAAAATGGATAGTGTGAGCCTTCATTCCGGTGCGGCCCAGAGTCCGCCGGTGGCGGCGTTCCTGCGGGATGGGAGGGCGGTGGTGGCTGATGGCCGGGAGGGCACCGTATGGGAAACCGGAAAAAAAGGGTGCCGGAAAACCGGAGGTCTGGCGCTGCCCGCAGGGTCCGGCAACCCCCTGGCCATGACGGGCCTGACATCCGGCGGCTTCGCCATCCTGACAAACAAGGGTTTGATTCTATGTTTTGAATCCTGAAGATTGCTTAAATAAATTATTAAAATAAATCATAGGTGCATATTGACACGAAATTGCTATAAGTGTAATCAGGTTTTAATTCAACCCATTGATCCCATGAGCCTTGCACTAAATCGTATTTCCAATCTCATGGCGCTGGCGGTGCCGGCGGCCGGATTCTTCACCTGTGGAAAAGCAGGCGCTGCCTCTGATTGCTTCATCAAGTTTGACGGCATTGACGGTGAATCCGCGGTGTCCGGCTATGAAAAGCAAGTGGAGGTCCTATCATGGTCCTTCGGGGCCTCCAACCCCACTGCGGTGACGGGCGGGGGCGGTGGAACGGGCAAGGTCTCCCTGCAGGATTTTCATTTCACGACGCGGGTCAACAGCTCGTCGCCCCCGTTGATGCTGGCTTGCGCCAAGGGCACGCATATTCCAACGGCGACGTTCCGTCTGCTGAAGCCTACCTCCACGGGCGGTCAGCAGGAGTATTATGTGGTCACTCTGCATGATGTGCTCATCAGCAGTTATTCCAGTTCCCGCTCGCCTTCGAATACGGCCTCGGATGGGGTGCCGGTGGAGAAAGTGAGTCTTTCCTTCATCAAAATTACGATGGAATATCGTCCTGCCGCCAGCGGCGGGGCTGCGGGAAATCCGGTGACGGCCACGGTGGACGTGGAGCGCTGAGCGCCCACCCGCCGGTGGAGGGATCCGCCGGTTTCACACACTTGAACTTTTGCTGCCCATGAAAACTTTTCCTGGCCTGGCGGCCGCGCTGTTATGCGTGCTGGCCCCCCTGACAGTCCGCGCCACGGACTTTGCGGTGCTGTTGTCCGGTGTGGACGGCGGCAGCACGGACGCCGCTTTCACCGGCGGATTTTTGATAGAAGGATTCGGTGTGGATGGTCCGCTTTTCACCGGAGCGCCCGCGGAGTTGGCGCTGAGCAAACGCATCGACAAGGCGAGCCCGCTTTTGATGAAGGGCTGCGCGAGCGGCAAACATTTCGCCAACGCCGTGATCGTGGGCCGTCGCAGTGCCGCCGGGGGTGGCACGGATGGGTCGGACTATATCAAGATCACGCTGAAGGAAGTGCTGATTTCCGGAATCAGTCAGGGAGGCGATGACGCGCCGCTGGATTCCGAAACCATCAAGCTGCGGTGTTCGAGTATTTTTTACCGATACTATCCTGTTTCCCAAACGCCGGTGCCGCCGGTTTTCATGGATCTGGCGACGTCCGGTCCTGACACGGATGGGGATGGAATGCCGGATGGGTGGGAAAAACATTTCCGGCTGAATGACAAGGTCAGGGATGGCACCTTGGACTCGGATGGCGATGGCCTGACGAATGCCGACGAGTGCCGGCTGGGCTTCAATCCTTTGTCAGGGGATTCGTTTTTTGGAGCGGATGTGACGCCGACGGGGAATGGCGGCGCGTTGGATGTGGGTTGGGATGCGATTCCGGGGAAACGTTATATCGTCGAATGGAGCCCCAATCCGGGGGTGCCGTTCCAGCCGTTGGCGGAGGTGACGCCGGTGGGGTTGCGCGGGGGTGCCCGGGTGACGAAGGTGGGGCTGACGGGATTTTTCCGGGTGCGTCCGATGGGGAACTGAGGGGCTGCGATAAAGATGTTATTCACCGGACTTGAAACCTGGGATCCGAAGCCGTTCCGGCGGGTGTTGGAGCGTGCCGGCTATACGCAGGCGGGCCTGGTGGGGGCGGGGGTGGATGGCGTGGCCTATCAGGGACGGTCAAAAGCGCGCTTCCTGGCGATGTTGCCCAGGGGGCGGGCGATGAGTCTCCTGACAAGACTTTTTTTGCTGGATGAGGCGGTGCCCGCGGAGGAGATCATGCCGCTGCTGGGGTTGGAGACGAGGACGCTGATGGATCTTGGTTTGTTATATGGGGAGTCGGGAGGGTTGCGTTCGGCGGTGCAGTTGACGCCGGTGGGGGATGGTTGGTTCGCGGGGGATTTTTTGCGGCGTCATGCGGAGGCTCCGGAGGATTATGTGATGGGGCTGAGTCCGGTGACGCGGTTGCTGGCGTCCGTCACGCCCATGGGGATGGGGGGCGGAGGAAAGGCGTTGGAGTTGGGCTGCGGGGCGGGGTGGTTGTCGCTGGAGTTGCGGCGGAAGGGGCGGTGGACGGTGACTTCGACGGATCTTTGCGGCCGGGCGTTGGAGTTGGGACGGTTCAATGAAAAGCTGGCGGGTTTGTCAGGCATCGAGTGGTTGCGGGGGAGTTGGTTCGAGCCGTTGGGGGATCGGAAGTTTGATTTGATCACCTGCAATCCGCCTTATGTGCAGTCGCCGGGCGGTGGACTGACATATCGGGAGACGGCCGCCGGGGAGGAAAATCCGTGTGCGGTTTTGTTGCGCGGGGCGGTGGAGCATTTGAATCCCGGCGGCCTTTGTTGTGTGATGCTGAACTGGTCGCATGCGACGCTGGAGACGTGGCCGGAGTTGCCGCTTTCCTGGGCGCCGGCGGAGGGAATGCGGCGTTGGTTGTTCCAGGGACAGTGCCAGAGTCCGGCGGAGTATGCGTGGCGATGGATCGAGCATGATCCTGCTTTCGCGGAGGGCGGGGCGGCGGAGGAGTTGGCGCGATGGCTGGCTCACTATCAAAAAAACGGGATCCGGGCTTTGTCCTCCGGTTTCATGATCGTGCAGCGCTGCGGGGAGATTGACGGCGGGTCTTGGACGAGGACGGATTCGCGGGCGGCGAATGAATTGACGACTTTGGCCGGGGCGGAGATTTTGCGGATGTTCGCCAATGAGACGTGGCTGCGCGGCGGGCCGGGGGAGGCGGAATTATTGGATAGGGTCTTCGAAGTGCCGGATGGGATCGAGGCGGTGATGGATACGGTTTTGGGTGGGAATGGATGGGGGCGGAAAAGCATCCGCGTGAGCAGTCCTGGCAGATTGACCTATGATGGGGAGGTGGACGAAAATCTGTTGCGGCTGCTGGAGCTGTTAAGGTCCGGGCAGCCGGCCCGGGTCATGGTGGATGAATTGCGGGCAAGGCCGGAATTCGCGGGAGTGTCAGGATTGGAAAGCCAGATCGCGGGATTGGTCAGGGAGTTGGTGCGGTTTGCTTTGGTGGCCTTGGATTGAGCGGGGCAACGCATGTCGGGAGGGGTCGCGGGCACGGTGCAGGAAGGTGACGGGCGGCGGGGGTGTCAGGAGGCGAGGTGTTTCCCGCGGGCGTTTTTTGATGGGGCGGGATGGAAATGCGGGTTGTGTTTGCGGGGGCAAGGTGGTTGGAGCAGAAGCCCGCCGTTTTGGCTGGCACGCGTTGCCTTTGCCACCATGTCTGCTCTGAACCGCCGCATTGTCTTTTTGGATTTTTTACGGATCTTCGCGTTCCTGAGTGTTTTTGGCGGGCATAAATTCGCACCGGTGCTGGAGGAGTGGATGAAGGATGAATCGGTGGGCGGATTCTGGAAAATCCTGGGGCATGGCGTCATGCCGTTGATCAATGCCGGGGGGGCGGGGGTGGTGGTCTTCTTTCTGGTGTCGGGGTATATCATCACGCATGTGCTGAAAGCGGAGGCGCCGGGGTCTTTTTTGTTGAGGCGGGTGTTCCGGATTTATCCGTTGTATGTGTTCGCGGTGCTGTTGTTCCACGTGCTGGCGCTGCGGGCGGGGACGGCGGTGGGGGCAGGGACGCTGTTGCTGCAATTGTCGTTGCTGGGTGATTTTTTCGGAACGCCGTATGCGCTGAACGGGGTGGAGTGGACTCTGCGGGTGGAGTTGCTGTTCTATCTTTTCATGGCGGGGTGCCGGTCAGTGAATTTATTGACTTCGGAGTGGTGGAAATCGGCGGCGGTTTACACGGCGGTGGTGGCGGGGTGCGCGGTGGCGGCGCCTTTGCCGGCGGTTTTATCGGCGGCTGATACCTGGGCGAAGGGTTATATCACCATCTACGGGCCGTTTTTGTTATTGGGTTCCGCGTGGTATTTGTTTGAGCAAAAGCGCTGGAGCGCGGCGGGGTTCGGCGGGTTCGGGGTTTATGTGGTGGGGCAGTATTATTTTTTGCTGATGCGGTATCAGGAAAAGTGGGTCGGGGCGCACTTTGCGCTGATCGGGGTGGGGCTGTTCGCGGCGGCGTGGGCACTGCGCGGGAGGCTGCGGGTGGGGGCGCTGGTGTTGTTATTTTCGGATCTGACCTATGGGGTGTATTTGTTCCACAATTGGCTGTTTGATGACTTCCGTCTTTGGTTGGCGAAGCGCGCCTGGCCGCTGGGGCCGCCGGGATTTCAGGCGTTTGTGGTGCTGCTGGTGTTTTGTTATATCATGTCGCGGACGGTGGAACGCGGAGGGATACGCCTCGGCCGCTGGGTGCAGGCGCGGGGGAGGGCGGGCGGCAAAGGGTAAGGGCGGCGGGCGCTGGTGTCCGGTCGGAGGGTGGACATTCTGTCCACCAG
>JAQGPD010000480.1 GCA_028293305.1 Verrucomicrobiales bacterium
GTCTCCACCTCACCCCGCATGATGGCCAGCGGCGTCTTCAGTTCATGGGAGGCATTCAAGGTAAAATCCCGCGTCTGGGCAAAACTGTCCCGCAGCCGTCCTGTCATGTCGCGGAAGACTTCAATGAGCCGGTCCAGCTCGTCCTTCACCGGCAACGCGGGCGCCAGAGTGACTTCCAGATTCCCCGCATGCAACCCCGCGGCGGCGTTGGTCAGGCGCTCCAGTTTGTCCAGAACCCCGCGCGACAGCAACCACGTGATCCACAATCCCAAGCCCATCAGAGGCACCCCCACCGCCAGCTCCACGATCACAATCTCTCCGGTTTCGGTGTCATTCCCATGCTCGGCCCCGGGCTCGAATTCATGTTCAAAGACCTCGTAGATCCCATGCGCGACCAACACCAGCAACGCGGCGATCAAGGCCCCCGCGTATAATAGGAAAAGCCGGGTGCGCAGTTTCATGCCCGTGAAGTCATCATATAACCCTGACCCCTCACCGTGTGGATCAACGCTTCCTCGCCGGGAAACTCCAGCCGCTCGCGCAGACGCCGCACCGTGACGTCCACCAGATTCGTCCCCGGATCAAAATCATAATCCCACACTTTCTCCAACAACAGCATCCGCGTGCAGACCCGGCCCGGATGACGCATCAAATATTCCAAAAGCCGGTATTCGCGGGCACTCAGCTCGATCCGGTGCGCGCCCCGCTGAGCCATGCGCGTGACGGTGTCCAGCACCAGATTTCCCACCCGCAGCTGCACACTGCGGCTTTCCCCGCTGCGGCGGCAGAGGGCTTTCACCCGGGCGGTCAGCTCCTCCAGAGCGAAGGGTTTCGGCAAATAATCATCGGCCCCGGCATTCAATCCATCCACGCGTTCCGTCAGGTGACTGCGCGCGGATAGCAGGATGACCGGAGTGTTATTCCCACGCTCCCGCAGCACCCGCAGGACACTCAATCCATCCCGGCCGGGCAGCATGATGTCCAGCACAATGGCGTCATAGGGCGTTTCCAGCGCCATTTCCAGGGCGGTGTCCCCGCGATGACTCACATCCACGGCAAAGCTCTCGGACGCCAGCGCCTTGCGCAAAAAGTCCGCCGCTTTGATTTCGTCCTCGACCACCAGGATTTTCATTGTTCCTGGTAAACATAGCGTTCCGTTGCTCATGGGGAAGTCTGAATTGGGGAGTTTTGCGACGTCGGGATCACCCGGTAGCGCCGTTGAAGATACAAATCGTCCGCGATGCGGAACAACGCTTTGCCCGTCCGGGAAGCCGCTTCAGCGGAGGCATCCAACGCCTCCAGCGGAGCCAGGGCATCGCCTTTCAACCCGCCCTGCCAGGCACTCACCTGTTGGTTCAAACCAAAAACCACCAGCCGCTCGGGCTCGTATATGCCGATGGAACGGTTATGATGCATCATGACGCGGCCGGGGCCGGTATTGTCAGCGAGGAGGTCCCTGCCAAAAAACATGGACTCATAGGGCCGGCCCAGCAGTCCCAGAATCGTGGGCGTCACATCCAGCTGACACCCCAGCACGGAAACCCGGCGCGGCGCGGGCACCACGGCGGGACCCAGCACCATGAACGGAATCTCATAACTTTTCAGAGGAATGGTCTGGCTGCCGTAAACACGGGCCCCATGGTCCGCCACCACCACAAAAATCGTGTCATTCCAAAATGGCTCCTTCTTCACTTTTTCAAAAAAGTCACCAATCGCCCAGTCCGTGTATTTCACCGCATGCTTCCGGCTGTGCGCCTCCGGATCCTCCTTGATCCGGCCGGTCGGATAGGTGAACGGCAGGTGGTTGGACACGGTCATGAAGGAAACCAGGAATGGCTTGCCGGTGCCGTGGAGCTTCCGCATCTCCTCGATCCCCCGACCATACAGGTCCTCGTCGCTCACGCCCCACGCGGTGGTGAAGACGGGATTTTGAAAATCACTCTGCTCTATCAATCGATCCCATCCGTTAGGCACCACATAGGATTTGATGAAGTCGAAGGTCCCATGCCCGCCATAGAGGAACAGCGTTTCATAACCATCCCGCTTCAGCACCCGGCCCAGGGTTTCCACATTCTCGGTCCGGTCGCGCGCCAGGATGGAATCCCCCGGCAGCGGCGGGAAGCTGGAAAACACGGCCTCGAATCCGCGGATGGTGCGGTTTCCATCGGCATACATGTGATCGAATAACAAGGCTTCCGCCTTCACCAGCTGGTCCATGCGCGGTGTCAGGGTGTCCGGTTTTCCTTTCTTGGTCACGCGTCCCAGGCAGCCGAAAAATTCGCTGCCAAGACTTTCCTCCAGGAGCACGCAGACATTCAGTTTCGGTTTGGCGGGATCCCCCGGAATCCGGCGTTGCAGGGAAGCCCGGGCCGCGTCCCACCACGCCTCATCCGGCCCCCCGGGGGGCACGGGCGGCGCGGGCGGACCGGTGAATTCCCCGCCATTCCGGCCCAACACCCCGCGGGCGACTTGATAGGCCTCGTCCCGCGGAAGCGTCGCGTAAAACACATCATAGGCCAAATTGCGTGTCCAGGCCGCAGTCAGTCCGGAAACCGCGCCGTTCGTCGCCAGCTCGTTCACCACCCGCTCGCGGTTCACCACTCCCGGCCGGACCCAAAGCGTGGCCGTGAGGACAGCCGCCACCGCCGGCCAACTCAGCACCCGCAGCCAACGCCGCGGGGACCCGGCGGACTCCGGCGGAGCTTTGCGCAGGGACAGCACCGTCATCCCCGCCGCCAGGGCCATGCAGGCGAGCACGATCCTTACAAGCGGATAACTCTCCCAAAGATTCGTCACCACTTCGGTCGGATATATCAGATAGTCGATGGCGACTGTGTTGAACCGCGATAAAAACTCATCAAAGAAGAATCCCTCACTGATAAAAAGAAATGCCTGCACCACCCAGGCCAGGGACACGGCGCCGATCAAAAGGGTGCGAGCCAAACCCGTCCACGGGCGGCGGCGGAAGGCGCACCAGACCGCCAGGGGCATCACCACGAGGGACGCGGTCACGATGTCCACCCAGGTTCCGCTCAGCACAGTCAGGAGCCTGGTGCCCAGGCTCATGCCCTCGGGCGCATAGGCCTTCATCAGACCCAGCCTCAATCCCCCTCCTATCAAAATCAGGGTCAGCGCGTGAAACAAAGGAAACCGCCACCATCGGGTCGGTGTATTTTCAGAATTCTGCATAAAGGGGGTATACTGGGCAATAATGTCCATAGCCTATGGAAATGAAATGACCCCTGCACTTTGATGACAATGGTGTCATATTCAGAGCGACTACGGGGGTGAAATGGCGGGGAGGCTGGGAAAGGACAGAAAGGACAAAAGGGACAAAAAGGCCTCCAAGGACGAAGGGTCACCAAATAACGAAAGGGACATAAAGGACACCAATAACAGGTCCTTTATGTCCCTTTCGTCCTTTTGGTCCTTTTCCTTAAAACAAACCGGCTTTC
>JAQGPD010000493.1 GCA_028293305.1 Verrucomicrobiales bacterium
CTGGACCAAGCCGAGCTCACGGTGGCCGAAATCCAGGAGATTTTGACGATGAAGCAGAGCCGCATTTCCACGCAGCTCGGACTTTTGAAAAATGCCGGACTCGTCCAAGCCCGCCGATCCGGCAAAAACTCCATTTACGGACTGGGTCCGGTCAGTCCGCCCCTCCGCACGCTGCTTCGCGAGGGAGGACCCGAAATCCCGGACGCGGCGCGCGACCGCTTGGCACTCAAGCTGGTGCTGCGGAAACGATCGGACGCCGCACGGGTGTATTTTGACCAACTGGCGGGAAAATTCGGCCGCAGTTATCTTCCGGGCCGGTCCTGGAAAGCTTTGGCGGAAACGCTGCTGCTGCTCATGCCAGGCAAGGTCATCGCGGACCTCGGGGCGGGGGAAGGCACGTTTTCCCAACTGCTCGCCCAGCGCGCGGAACATGTCATCGCGGTCGATTCCTCGGAAAAAATGGTGGAATTCGGCTCGCAGGTGGCCAAGGCAAATGGTTTTGCGAATTTGGAATATCGACTGGGCGACTTGGAGGAGCCACCCATCGCCGATGCCTCGATTGATCTGGTTTTTCTGAGTCAATCCCTGCACCACGCCGCCCGGCCCGACCGCGCGCTGCACGAGGCTTTCCGCATCACCCGTCCCGGCGGCCGGATTGTGGTGCTGGACCTGCTGAAACACGAATTCGAACAGGCGCGGGAGCTGTATGCGGACCTGTGGCTGGGTTTTTCCGAGGTGGAACTCCATGGTTATCTGGAGTCTGCGGGATTTGAGGAAATCCTCGTCCGCACGGTCGACCGCGAGACGGAAGCCCCCTATTTTCAAACCCTGCTCGGGATGGGCAACAAACCCACGGGTCCAATGACCGCAGCGTGAGAGACCCGGTTCCCGTCAGGCAAGGGCGCGGAAAGGACCTAACGTTTTCAACAAATCCCCGATGGCCTGGGGGAAAAGTGCGTGCTCGGCTGACTGGATGCGGCGGCGGACGTCATCAACGGTATCCTCCGGAAGGATGGGCACTTTGGTCTGCGCCAGGATGGGTCCGGTATCGATCCCGACATCAATCAGATGCACGGTGCAACCTGTTTCAGGGACTTTAGCCTCAAAGGCTTGCGCCCATGCCGAGCGTCCGGGAAAGGCGGGGAGCAGTGAAGGGTGGATATTGACGATGCGTCCCGCGAAATCGGAAAGCACCGGATCCTTCAAGCGGCGCATGAAACCGGCGCAAACGATCAAATCGCAGCCGGCGGCGCGAAATTGCCCGCTGACGGCCTGCTGGGCCTCCGCGCTGAAACGGTTCGGATGGTCGCCGGGATTGATCCATTCGGCTGGAATGCCGCGGGCGTGGGCCCGGTCCAGAATTTTGGCTCCGGGATTGTCGGAAAGCACGAGGGCGACCTCGGCTTTCAGTGTCCCGGCATCGATGGCGTCCAACAGGACCCCGAAATTGGACCCTTCCCCGGAACCCAGGACGCCGAGGCGGGGAAGCCGGGATGGGTTGGATTGTGGGGAACTGCTTGAGGCAGAAGGAGTGGTGGGATTTTCCGGCAGGGCCATGCGGGCGAGGGTGGCGGTGGTGGAGCGGCCCTTCAGCTCGGGCAGGATGTGGATTTCCGCGCCGATGGACCGCAGGGCGGCGAGTTCCTCCGGGTTGAGGGAATCGAGGGTATAATCCCCGCCTTTCGCAAAGATTTGAGGCTGAATGGTTTCGATAAGTCCCGTGGTCCGCGGTTCATCAAAAATAACAATCGCATCCACGGACTCAAGACCCAGCAAAACCTCCGCGCGGTCGTCCTCCGAATTCACGGGCCTGGCAGGGCCTTTGATCTGGCGGACTGAGGAATCCGAGTTCAATGCCACCAGCAGCGCGTCTCCAAGTCCTTTGGCCTGAGCCAGATACCGCACATGCCCGGCATGCAGGATGTCGAAGCATCCGCTGGTGAAAACCACCCGTCTTCCGGAAGCGGCCAGATTTTGGCGCCAGGCGGCGGCTTCGGCAGCGGTCAGGACGGGCATGGATAGGGAAAGGAGGCTGTTGGCCTGCAAGGTGTTCGGAAATGGGAAAAAGCCGGTCGGATTCCGACCAATCTCTTGTGGAGCGGCTAGATTTGTCAGATCCACCCAAGATAGCCGAAGCAGCCCACCGGAAAATTATTTTGCAGGAGCTGCCGGGGCCGGAGCGGGTGCGGGAGCCGCGGGAGCTGGGGCCGGGGCCTCCGGAGCCGGAATGGCCGGGGGAGGCAGGAGGGAATCGGATTTTTCCACGGGGCTGTCCGTGCTCAGGGAAGTTCCAGCCGGTGCGGCGTCGTCTCCCAGCAGGCCGGGGGTGGAGATGGCTTGGTTCAGGGCGTCCGCGGAAGGCGGGGCCATGTTGGCGGGGGCGCCGCCCGGAGCGGTGGGGGCGGGCGTGGGTTCAGGAACGAACTCGACCGGAGTCGGTGGGGCGATTTTCACTTCCTTCAGCCGTTGTTCCGCGATGGCGAACATGCGGTCGCCACCGTGTTTGACGAGGACTTGTTGGTAAAGTTTCTGGGCGTCCTCGGTCTTGCCTTCCTGCCATTGCTGGTCGGCGACCCGAAGCAGGGCCAAGGCAGCGTAGGGGGAATTCGGGGTGCCGGCGACTTCCTGGAATTTGGCGGCGGCGTCCTGGGTGGCACCGGCTTTCAATTGCGAATCCGCGAGGCGGAACTTAGCGAGATCCGCGAGGGGATGTTGCGGGTAGGTGCTGAGGAATTTGTTCAGCTCCTCCGTGGCTTCTTTTGTTTTGCCATCCTGATCAAGCAGTTGTGCGGCTTTCAGCAAGGCGCTGCCGGCGGCGGTCTGACCTTGGTGTTTGGTTGCCACTTCGCGGAGTTCGCCCACGGTTTCGGCACGGGTGAAGGCGATGGCGGCGTTGTTGTGCTTCGATTCCTTCCAAAGTTTGTTGCCGAAGTAACCGGCGGAGCCCAGCACGGCGAGCACGCCCACGAGGATGAGTTGCTTGCGATACCGGATCACGGCATCCTCCAGCGGGCTGTGCTCATACTCGAGTGTGGCGACGGGGACGGCGGAGTTGGAGGGATCGGAGGCCATGGGGCGGGAAAACAGGGGTGGGTGGAAAAAAATGGATAATCAGGAGCGGAGGGCGGGTTTTTTATCCCGGATGCCTCCCGGTCCGCCGGGGAGTGGCGATTCCGGGAGGAAATCGGGAAAAACCATCAGGTGCCGACCTGGGCGCGGGCTTCGTCGGCGAGGACGGTGGAAAGATAACGCTCACCGGTCGAACAGGCAATGGTCACGATGAGTTTTCCTTTGTTTTCCGGACGGTTCGCGACTTGGAGCGCGGCGTGCACATTCGCCCCGGTGCTGATGCCGACGAGGATGCCCTCCTCCTTGGCAAGGCGGCGGGCCATGGCGATGGCCTCGTCATTGGAGACCTTCACGACTTCGTCCACCAGTTTGAGGTCCAAGTTGTTGGGAACAAACCCGGCGCCGGTGCCCTGGATTTTGTGGGGAGCGGGGACGACGGGTTCGCCGGCGAGGGTTTGGGAAATGACCGGGCTGGCTTCGGGCTCGACCGCGATGGCGAGGAATCCTGGTTTTTTGCTCTTCAGGTAGCGGCTGCAGCCCGTGATCG
>JAQGPD010000504.1 GCA_028293305.1 Verrucomicrobiales bacterium
CTCTCCAATAACAAGTTGTTGGCGATGGGCGACGACAACAGCATGTGGTGGGACGCCACCACCGGACAGGTCAGCTATTACAATTATCCGAACGGCACTCTGGAAGGCACGTCAGCCACCACCTTCACCGGCGGTCCCTACGCGGGTCTGACCATTGCCTCCAAGCTATCCAGCATGATCGGGTATGAAAATAACAATGTGTATTTTCTCGACGGCTCCGGCACATTGACTGTCTACAATACAAGCATGGGGTTCGTCCGGACGGACACCGTGACCCTCAGCGGACTCCTGACAGGAAATACGCTGGGTGATCTGGTCGACGGGAAAGTCCCGGGATATAGTTATCTGGGTTGGGACGTCGGCCCCATCGTGCTGGCGGCATCCATCCCGGAGCCGAACGGTCCGGCGCTCCTTCTCCTGACCTTTCTGCTGGGCGTGCTGGGAATCCGGCGCCGTTCCGGCAAAAAGTAACTGCTTTCGACATGGTGAAGCCCGCCGGCGATTTTGGTAAGGGGAATGCCGGGCGCCATCCTGGGTCGTCCGGAATCCGGATCGCCCCGGGACGATCCGCGGGCAGGGGACTGGCCGACGTCCCGGGTTGGCCGCATCCTTTCAGGCTCAAAGAGGCTTGTGATCTGATCTGATCTGATCTGATATTATCGGAGCGGATTCGGTCCGCGGCCGCATGCCCGCAAATCCACCCCATGGGAGGCTGGGGGGGATGGTCTTTTTCCTTGGGGCTTTTTGGTTTGGAGGAAAACTCAGCAGCGCATGGATTTCCGCTTCGGCGGGATCTTGCCGCCTTTTCTTGATTTCAAAATGCAGGAGGCCGCGTCCGGGACTTTGCAGGCGGTATCACCCATATCGACCTCGATTTTTCCGAGACGTTCCGCCAATGCCAGCGCGGTGTCCGCCAATGGAGCGACGTATGTCCCGCAGGCGATGATGAAGCCATTCATTTGATAGCGGATTGCGTCCGGTTGGCCGTGGATGCTCCCCTCGATCAGGTCCAGCAGTTGGTTTAAATCCGGGATCGGCAGTGAATCGTCGGGTCGGGTGGCGGCCAGGCTGGACAGCGTGGACCAACCCGCGATGGCGGTGTTTTGGCGGTCGGAGGCAATCCACTTCCGGGCCAGGGAGAATGCGTCAGGATGTTCGGCGGCGGTCCAGGCGACGGGGCAGGATGCGATGAGTGGCCAGGTGGCGGTGTCCGCCCAGTGGTCCAGCTGGGCAATCGTCATTTTTGAGCCATCGGCCAGGAGACCGGCCAGATACATCGCGTCGGAATTGGCGGTGTCGTAGAGAGCGGCGGCGAGATCCTGACGGCCTTTGAGTGCTTTCCGGAGCGGTTGCAGGTCTCCTATTTTCACGCCGAAAAGCGGTTCGACCGCACCGTGGCGCAGCAATGTTTTTTTGATGGAGGCGGAGCCCAGGGCGGCCAGGCGGTCCATGATTTCCGGGAGGTTCATCGCGATTTGCCGGGATAGGGATTCGGGAAAAGAGGGAGCACGGGGCCGCAAAAAAGCCCCGGTTGGCGGAACCGGGGCTCTGTGGGAAAGGGAAGCGGGTTAGCTTGCGGTCGGCGACTGCCTTGGCAGGAGGGTGATGCGTTTGAGGCGGCCGGCGTCCTCCGGGGACCAGGAGCGGACGTTGGGGTCGTCCTTGAAGAGGTTGTGGACGAGGCGGCGCTCGTAGGAGTTCATTGGGTCCAGCTTGACGGGCTGGCCGGTGGCTTGGACCTGCTCCGCGAGGGTCCGGATGCCGTCCAGGAAACGCTGGATTTCGTTGTGGCGGAAGTTTTCCACATCGAGACGGACACGCGGGGCTTCGGGGAATTTCTGGCGGAGGAGTTTGTTGACGAGGTGCTGGAGGTCGTCGAGGCGCTCCCCTTTCCGGCCGATGAGGGCCTCGGGTTTTTCCATGCGGACGTGGAGGGAGGGACCGGTCGGGTCCTCATCCATCTCGATATTCACGTCATAGCCGAGGTGGCGGAGCATGATGTCGAGGATTTCATGGGCACTGTGGGCGGCGTTCATGGGAAAGGGAAGGGGGAGCCGTGGGAGTTGGCAAGACTTGACCGGTAGCACGGGTTGCGCCGGTTGCAGGCGGGGAATGGGTCGGGCTCAGCCTTTTTTAAAGGTGCTTTTGCCGCCGCCGGGGGTGGGGGGGCGATTTCCCTTTGCACGTTGTTGTTGTTGTTCCAGGGCGGCGGCCTGGGCGCGTTCCAGGAAGGAAGGGCCGCGGGGTTTTTTGACGAGCGGGACGTCCGGCTGTTTGTTGGCGATCCAGGTTTGGAAGATGGAGATGACGTTTTGGACGGACCAGTAAAGGGCGAGGGCGCTGGCGGTGTTGTAACAGAACGCCAAAAAGGCCAAGGGCATGATCTTGAAGATCTTCTGCTGCATTTCCATCTGGGGATTGGACTGCGCGGGCTGGGGCGCGACCTTCATCTGGATATACATGGTGATGGCCATGATGAAGGGGAGGGGATTGATGGGGAACCCGGCGAGATGAAGCACGGTGTCCGGCAGGGAGAGGTCCTTGACCCAGAGGAAGTTGTGCCCGCGCATCTCCACGGCGCCCTGCATCATGTGGAAGTAGCCGAGGAAGATGGGGAACTGGAGCAGGACAGGAAGACAGCCTCCGACGGGGTTCACGCCGTAGTCCTTGTAGAGCTTCATGGTTTCGACCTGCATTTTCTGCGGGTCGTCTTTGTGTTTTTCCTTCAGCTCCTGCATGAGGGGCGAGAGTTTCGCCATGCGTTTCATGGATTTGGTGGCCTTCAGGGAAAGCGGCCAGATCACGAGACGGACGGCGATGGTGAGGAAAACGATGGCGAGTCCGAAGGGGACGTATTTGTGGAAGAGGTTCAGGGCGCCGAGGAAGAGGCGGCTGAGGGTGGCGAACCAGCCGTAGTGCATGGCCTCGCGGCGGTCGCCGCCGACGGCGTTGAGGACGGTGCCGGAGCGGGGGCCGGTGTAGATTTCGCCGGCCCAGGCGGTGGTGGCTCCGGGGGCGGGAGCGGTGCCGGGGAGCTCGAGGGAGGTTTCCACGGACCAGGCTTTGATGGGGCTCAGGCCGGGGTCTTCGAACTCCACCCATTTTCTGCGGGAGAGAATCTGCACGGGGCGCTCCTTGGAGGGGGCGGCGGGGCTGATGAGGGTGGCGTAAAACTGGTTATGAACGCCGGCCCAGGTGAGGTTGGGGTGGGAGGAGCGGAGTTCGGTCTGGGCGGGTTTTGGGAAGAAACCGAGGAGGCTGGAGGAATCGAATTTGGTGGGAGGCACTTGGCCGTCGGATCCGTCGGCGTAGAAGCTGGAGTTGGGACCGCCGACCTCGGAGGCATGGAGCTTGTCCATGAGGCCGGCGTGGAGGTAATAGTCGGAGGGGACGGCGGTGCCGGTGTTTTTGAAGGAGAGCTTCAGGTCCCAGATGTAGCCCCAGCCTTGGACGGCATCGCCTTCACGGAGGGTCCAGGCTTTGGAGATTTCGATGCCATTGACGGTGGCCGTGTAGGTGATCGCCTTGTCCGAGGAGGAGGCGTTTTTGGTAGCGGTCAGGTCGTAATCGCCCTGGGAGTTCACGAGGGCGCCGATGGGGGCGTCCGCGTGGTGATTAAGGATTTGCTCGGTATTTCCGGCGAGGGGGCCGCGGAGGACTTTGACGGTGCGGATGCCACCGCCGATGTTGGTGAAGGTGTATTCGGCGGCGGGATTGACGATGACGGTTTCCTTGTCCTCGACGGCCGGGGTGGTGCTGGCGGCGGGTGCGGGCGTCGCTGGGGTGCCGGGTGCGGGCGTGGCCGGGGTGCCGGTGGTCTGCGCGGCGGGGGCGGCGGGGGCGGTCGGAGGGACGGGAGCGGGTTTTTGGGTCGTGATGACGTAGGCAAGGCCCAGGCCGCAGACCAGGACCATCATCCACTCGAAGCGATTCATATTCATAGGCAGGGGAAAATCAGGCGGCGGAAATTGGGGGTCGGGACGCCGGGGAGGGCGGCCTTACGCCGGGTGGGAGGAAATGACAATGACAAAACACTGTGGGAATTGGAGCAGGAAACGGGGTGCCGTCTGTCAGGGCGGCGTGGCGGGTGGGGATTTGCGGCCGGGAACAGGGTCGTGGCCATGTCCGCCCCACGGGTGGCAGCGGGCGATGCGGCGGATTCCGAGCCAGGAGCCTTTGAAAAATCCGTGGGTGTCCAAGGCGTCGATGAAGTATTGCGAGCAGGTGGGGTCGTAGCGGCAACCGGCTCCCGGTCCCGCCAGGGCGTGGAGGGTGGGGGAGATCCAGCGTTGATAGGCGCGGATGAGGCAGCGGAGCAGGAATTTCATCCTTGTGAAAACGATAGGCGGGCAAGGCGGTTTCCAATGCATGGACGGGTCGGCGCCGCGGTCCGGCAGGGGGCGGCAGACCGTTCCACGTGCGGTTTTTCCATTTTAGATTCCGGCGGCATTTCCAATTCCATTTGAGGGGCCGGTTTCAATTCCGGTTTTGCTTCCGTCTCCGGACGGAGCTCCGGATTTGCCTACTGATTTGGTTTCGGTGGGGAGGCCGGCTCCTTGGAAAAGTCCGGCCCGTATGGCGAGTTTTTCCCATTCCGCCTCCAGTTCCGCGAAGCCTGCTTTGACGGCGGGATATTTGGCGATGGTGACGATGTCGTGGGTGACGGAAATGCGGGGGAAGGATTGTCGGACGATCATGCGGAGGCGTCGGCGCACCAGGTTCCGGGTTACGGCGTTGCCGATGCGTTTGGTGGTGGTGAATCCGGCATGGGCGTGGGTGGAATCCGGCCGGGGGCGGATGGCGAGGATGAGGCAACGGCTGGTCCAGGACTTCCCCTGCTCACGGATGGCGGCGAAATCGCGGGTGCGGGTGAGGCGGAATTCGCTGGGGAGGGCCATGCTGGATATGTGTTGGAGAAGCTATTGGAGAGAGGATTTTCCCGGCTTGGTATTCAATGCACTCGCGTTTGGGAACCTGATCTTCAAAGGCTTAACCATGGGAGGCATGATCACGATGGAATCATTCGCGAAGGGCCGGGGCAGCCGGGAAGCGGAAAGCGGAAAGCGAAATGCGGGAAACGGGAAACGGGAAACGGGAAGCGGGAAGCGGGAAGCGGGAAGCGAAATGCGGGAAACGGGAAACGGGAAGCGGGGATGAAACGGAAGGAGGGAGCTGGGCACGGAAAAAGGGTGGGCACCGTGGTTAGGAGTCCACCCTTTGTTGGGTTTGGGACGGCGACGGCTTCCGGGAGGGAAGCGGCCGGAGGCCCGGAAAGCTGGGGAGGCGCGGGCCGCTTAGGATTGGGTGTGACGGGCGTATTGCACGTCGGCACCTTTGGGCAGGAGGCGTTTGCGGCCTTTTTGGCGGCGGCGGGCGAGGCAGTCACGGCCGTTTTTGGTGGCCATGCGGGCGCGGAAGCCGTGCTGGTTTTTGAGGGTGCGCTTGGAGGCTTGGAAGGTGCGTTTGGACATGGCGGGACTGGGTTGGAAAGGATTTGGCGCGGTCAGTCAGGCAGTGTATTCCACAGTGGGAAAGACGGATTGCCCCGACGATGCGGGCCGGTATCGTAGGAGGGATGCCGGGCTTGTCAACCGTCGGAATGGAAGTTTAAAAGCGGTCGGCGGCTGAAATGGATCGGGGAATCCGGCAAAATCAGGCGGCTTCCCGGACGGGAGGGAGAGGTGGGGCGGGAACGGGGATGGGAGCCGGGGCTTGGACTGGAGCCGGGGCGGGTGGTTTGATTTCGGGAAGGGGTTCTGCGGGAGCGGCCGTTCCGTCGGACGCGGCGGGGAGGAGGTGTTGGAGGGTGTAACCTTTGGATTGGAGGAGGGCGAGCAGTCCGTCAGGGCCGCAGAGGTGGGCGGCTCCGACGAGGACGAGGGTGGGGCCGGCGGGTTGTGCCGGGGCGACGGCTTGGGAGGATTGAACGGGGGATGGGGATCTCAGGACGGATTCGAGGCGTGGGAGCCATGCGGTGTTGCGATCGGTGAGGAGGACTTTTTGGAGGTCCGGGAAATCCTTGAAGCTGAGGCTGAAGGTGTTGTGCAGGGTTTCGGTGTCGCCTTGCCGCCATGCCGTGGTGAGGGTGGCGGCTTTTCCGGGAGTAGGTCGACGTCCATGAGGGCTTGCTGGAGCATTGCTTGATGGACCGCGGGGGGAAGGTTTTTCAGGAGGGACATTTGCCCGATGGCGGTCTCCAGTCCTTCAGTGGTTTTTCCGGAGCCGGGGAGGCGGGCGGCGAAATGTTGCTCGATGCCGTGGGAGCTGTCGAAGCCGAGGAATTTGGCGGTGGTGACGGTGACGGTGAGGGCGGCGAGCCAAGGGGGTGTGGATTGGAAGTTGTTGAGGGAGAATTTGTTGTGTTGGCTCCAAGCGGCGAGGCTGGCCCAGATTTCCGGCGGCAGGCGGTCCTGTAGTTTTTCGCCGGGTGGGAGGGACAGGAGGGGGGCGAGGGCGGCTTTGGTTTCGGGGGAGGTGGCGTCGCCGGGGGGGATTTCGAGGAGGAGGTGGGTGGATGCCGTCCATGCGGTCTCGTAGGGGGAGGGCAGGGGGTAGTCGCTGGCGCGGAGGAGGTGGAAGGATCCGGCGAGGTAAAGGAAGGTTTTGGTTTCCGGATTGGAGACGCGCCAGACCATGCCGGGAGCGGTGGGATCGGATGGGACGGGTGCCGCGGGCGGGGGCGGCACGGTGGAGCGCGGGGAGCAGGAAAAGGTGAGCAGCAGGCTCAGGAGGGCGGCAAGGAGGCGCATGGGGCGGGGACGGGGGGATTTGAGATTTGAAATTAGAGATTTGAAAGCCTGCGATTGGCAGCCGGAATTACGACGATGATGTTTGGAGGCAGTGTTCCAAGCGATAAGCGACTCATGCGAAGCGTAAGTGACGAATTGGGAAGCCGAACGGGGACGATAGGAGAAAGGTTTCAGGTTTCAGGGTTCAGAGGGCAGAGGTCAGAGGGCAGAGGGCGGCGGGCGGCGGTCAGAATTTAGAACTTCAATTCCTGAACCCTGAACCCTGAAACCTTTCCCCTTTCTTTCCCCTTTCCCCCAAACTTGCGGGCACAAAAAAACCGCCGGGGAGCCGGCGGCTTTTTTGAGGTGAATTCTGATTGGACTCAGCGGGGAGTGGAGACGAAGCCGGCGCTTTGGGAGCGGACGTCGTTGAGGGAGGTGAAGTCTTTTTCGAGGCCCTTCACTTTGTCGGTGAGTTGTTTGAGCTTGGTCATCAATTCGTTGCAGGCGCCTTGGAATTGATCGCGTTCGCCTTTGATGGAATCGCGCTGATTGGCGAGGCCGACGACTTCGGATTTGATGGATTTGAATTGTTCCGCGACGATTTCCTTTTCCTTGGTCAGGCTCTGGAGGGCGCCTTGCTGGGTTTTGTTTTGGTCGGTGAGGGCTTTGATTTTCTCACTGAGTTCGTTGATTTGTTTTTGGAGGGTCTCGCGGGCGGTCATCAGTTCCAACTTTTCCTTGCCGAGGGTTTCGTTGGTTTTGAGGAGGGCGTCCTTGGTGGCCTGGGCGTCGGCGAAGGCTTTGTTGAGTTCTCCGAGGCCTTGGTCGAGTTTCGCGACTTCGTCGGCTTTGGCTTTCATGGCGGCGGCCATGTCGGCTTTTTCTTTTTCGATGCCGGAGAGGCTGGTTTTGATGGTTTGCTCGCGTTGGATGCCGGCGAGGACTTCGCCTTTGAGCATGGTTTCGCGTTCCTGGGCGAGTTTGAGATCGCCGAGGCGGCCGTTGAGTTCCGCTTTCATGGCGTCCTCGCGCTTGCGGGCTTCAGTGAGTTCGGAGCCGCGCATTTCGAGGGCACCTGTCAGGTCGGTGCGGGCTTTTTCGAGGCTGACGATGGTGTTTTTCAGGCTGCCTTCGCGTTCCATGCCGGCGGTGAGGTCGGCGCGGAGGGTGGTTTCGCGGCGGGCGGCGAGTTCGAGTTTTCCGTTGAGGTCTTTCTCGCGGCCGTTGGAGGCCTCGAGGGCGGTTTTGGTTTTCTCAAGGTGGGAGGTGGTGTCCACGAGGCGTTTATCGAGATCGGCGATCTGGATTTTGCGTTCCTTGAGGTCGGTGGTGAGGCTGACGACCTGGTGGTTGAGTTCTTTGTTATCCTTGACGAGTTGATTGCGCTCGCCGGTGAGGTTGGTGATTTCGCCGTTTTTGACGACGATGGTTTTGTCCTTGGCTTCGACGTTGCGCTCCAGGGAGTTATTCTGAAGGGTGAGGTCGTTGTTTATCTTGGAACTGATGCCTCCGAAGGCCAGGCTGAGGCCGAGGGCGGCGAGCAGCAGGCGACCGCTGCGGTTGGAGGAGTGTTCGGGCGACTGGTTCATAGGAAGGAGGTGGTGGCGGTGGCGGCTGGAAAGTGAGAGAAACCGGACTTTTGGCGATGATAAGCGAAAGGTGGAATCCGGCAACCTAATGTTTTAACGGAAAACGCTATGGATGGGGGTGAGTCAGTGGGTTGACGGGGCGGTGACCGGCCATATGGTGTCATCAGCATGACCACATCCGTTCAAACGCCCGCGCGGCCGGTAAATTTCAAGATTGGCAACGAACGACTGATCAAGGTGTTGCCGGCAGCGGCGGCGCGGCTGGGCGGATTGTTGAAAAAACAGGGCCGCGCGGAGCATGGGGCCCTGCGGGTGGCGGTGGTGGGCGGGGGCTGCTCCGGCCTGCAATATAAGATGGATCTGACGGACGGGCCGGCGGACCGGGACATCATGGTGGAAAGCGGGGGAGTGCGCGTGGTGATCGATCCGAAGAGCGCATTGTTTGTGAGTGGATCGGAACTGGATTTCAGTGAGGATCTGCAGCAGGGCGGCTTCAAGGTGTCGAATCCGAATGCGGTGGTGACCTGCAGCTGCGGGGAAAGTTTTGCCGCCTGACGCGGGGCGGCGGCGGTGAGCGGGGAATGCGGCGGGGCAAGGCGTGGCGTGGCCGTGCGGGCGGGGGCTGAATGCGGGGAAGGATTTGCGGTGATGAAAAATCCGGGGATGGGTGTTGGGATGGATGCTTACGAATTGTTGGGACTGACCAGAATGGCGGCGTTGGATGCCGGGGTGGTGCGCGATGCGTTTCAGCGGGCGGCGGCGGCGTGTCATCCGGATGGAGGCGGGACGGAGGGGGAAAAAGGGGAGCGGACCGCGCGCTTTCAGGAGTTGAATGCGGCAGCGGCGATCCTGACGGGTGTGGGATCGAGGGTGCGGCATTTGCTGGCGCTGGAGGCGCCGGGGCATGTGGCGGAGCGGGCGGCGTCGATGGATGAGAAGCTGGTGGCGCTTTTCATGGAGGTGGGTCAGGCGGTGCGGGGGGCGGGGGAGTGGGCGGAGGCGCGGAGGAAGGCGGAGACTTTTCTGGCGAAGGCGGGGTTGGCTGGGCGGGAGTTGGAAGTGAGGGAAGGACTGGAGGGGGCGGGCGCGGCGGTGAAGCCGGCGATGGAGGAATTGGAGTCCGGTCTGGCGGCGGTGGACGCGATGGAGCCGGGGGCGGCCGGGCGGGTGGAATGGTTGGCGGCGTTGGGGCAGCGGGCGGGGTTTTTGGAAAAATGGCAGGCGCAGCTGCAGGGCGCGTGGTCGCTGATTTTTTCGGTGGGAGGCTGAGCGGCGGCTGGGGCTGTGGATAGGATGAGCCGGGAATAAGGGCTGCGCTTGCGTGCGGTGCGGCGGGCAATTAGAGGGCGGGATCGCAGCCATGAAACGCATTCTTCTCACGACCACCAGTTATCAGGACACCCCCGGGGATCACCATGCTTTGCTGGAGGGTCAGGGGTATGAGATTGTGAGGGAGCGCGGGCCTTTGCCGGAAAGCCGCATGCTGGAACTGGCGGGGGAATTCGATGGATTTCTGTGCGGCGATGACGATATCACCCATGCTGTCCTGACAAAATCCGCGCCGCGGCTGAAGGTGATCAGCAAGTATGGGATCGGCCTGGACAAGATCGATCTGACGGCTTGTCAGGGATTTGGAATTCCTGTGTTGTTTACGCCGGGCGTGAATCATACCACGGTGGCTGAGCATACCTTTTGTTTGCTGCTGGCATTTGTCAGGAACCTGGTGGATTCCGTGAACGCCACGCGCTCCGGCAAGTGGACGCGCATCACCGGCAACGAGTTGTGGCGGAAAAAAATCGGGATCATCGGGCTGGGGCGGATTGGTCAGGAAATGATCCGCCGATGCCGGGGATTTGATATGGAAGTGCACGCCTATGGCAACTTTTGGCCCGAGGAATTTTGTCAGGCACATCAAGTGACGCGGCATGGCACCATAGATGATTTGTTGGGGGAAGTGGATATTCTGAGTCTGCACACCATGCTGAGCGCCTCCACGCGGCATTTGATGAACGCGGACCGTCTGGCCCGGATGAAGCAGGGGTCGATCCTGGTGAACAGCTCCCGCGGGGAGTTGGTGGACCCGGCGGCGGTGCTGTCGGCATTGGACAGCGGGCACCTGGCGGGCTACGCGGCGGATGTGATGGAACATGAACCACCCCAAGCGGATGAACCTTTGCTGAGCCATCCGAAGTCGATCATCACGCCGCACATCGGCAGCCGGACGTATGAAAGCGTGCCGCGCCAGGCGATGCGGGCGACGCAGAATCTGATCAACTTTTTCAACGGCGACGGCGAAGTTTTCTACGCCACCCGCGACTGAGCCAGGTCAAGGGACAGCGCAGGCGGAGGGGAAATTGGGGAAAAGGGGAAGTCTGCTTTTACGGACAGCTTCAACGTGTCAAGAATTTCGTTTGGCAAGGCACGGAGTCTGCGGGATGGTGGGGGCTATCAACCCGTCGGTGTTTATCCACGTGGACGATGTGAGACGCGGATAACGCGACTGGTAACGGCCAGCCACGCGAACCCATGTCCTCATCCCTCGAACGTCCGTCCGTCCTTGTATTGAACCGAAATTGGCAAGCAATTGATGTCAAAACGCCGGCTGAAGCCTTCGGCCTGATGGCCACGGGGGCGGCCATGGGGTTGGACATCAGCACCGGCGATATGTGTCCGGTGCCGTGGATGGATTGGCTGAAGCTGCCGGTGCGGGCCGGGGACAGCCCGGTGCGGACCGTGCGCGGGCCGGTGCGGGCGCCGACGGTGCTGGTGTTGACCCGGTTTGGCCGGGTGCCGATGCGGCGGCTGCGGTTTTCGCTGCGCGGGCTTTGGATGCGGGACCGCGGGGTTTGTCAATACACCGGTCGCAAACTGGCGGCCGGGGAAGGGAATATCGACCACGTCATGCCGCGGTCCCGCGGGGGGCGGACCACGTGGGAGAATTGCGTCCTTTCCCACAAGACGGTGAATCACAAAAAAGGAAACCGGACGCCCGAGGAAGCGGGGCTGCGCCTGATGCGCCGGCCCGAGGCGCCGCGGGCGGTGCCTGCGACTGCGTTTATTCGTAACACCCTAAATGTGAAGGACTGGGAGGTTTTTCTGAGCGGGCAGACGGCGGAAGGTCAGGGCTGAAAAGCCCGGCTGAAACCGGACCGCTGGAGCTTCGTCCTGAAGGCGTCCGCCGGGCTTGCCGCGCGGCCGGGCGGCGCTTTCGACGGGAGGTTCTTTTAAGTTTCGCCGACCGTAAACCAGGCTAGACTGGCGGCATGTCCGCGTCTCCCCCCCCTTCGGCGACACGGCGTCCCCGGAGGTGGTGGCGTCGGCTGGGATGGGTGTTTTTGAGCGTGATGGTATTGGTGGCGGCTTTGGGGGTCGGGTCGTGGTGGTGGCGGGTGGAATTGGTGAACGGGTTTTTGAAAGACCCCTCCAGCGTGTGGCGGGTGCGGATCGCGCAGTTGGATTGGGAGGGCGGCCGACTGGTGGGCCGGGGAATCGTGGTGTCTCATGCGGACCAGGCGGAACCGGTTTTTTCCGCGGATGCGGTCTCCGCGACGGGGGATGTGGAGGCCTTGAAGGCGGGGCGGCTGGGCGACGTGGTGGCGGTGAATCCAAAGGTTTTTTGGCGCGCCGGGCTGCGGAGTGATCCGGCGTCCGCCAAGCCGCCCCTGACCGGGCCCATGGTGGAATGGAACTCCTTGAGCCTCAACGGCGGCGAGGTGGATGTGGCGAGGGAGGGGGACTGGTCCTTTTCCGGAAAAGTGTCAGGGGCCGGTGGCGGAGGGGCTTGGCTTTACGAAGGCCGGCTGGCGCTGGCTCCGCAGGACGTTTCCGTGAAGGACGGCGTGTATCGCATGATTTTGCCGGATGGCATGGTGGACCGGCTGGAAGTGCGGGCGGAGCAGGTGGACTTGTCAGGGAGCGTGGAGGCGGCGACTGGAACGCTGGAGGTTTCCAAAGCCCGGCTGACCCGCGCCAAAGTTCTGGCGGAGGGTGGTGCGGCGGGGCCCGTGAAGCAGGGAAGTGGGGCGACGGCGGCCAATGCGCAGGCGACGGAACCGAGTGAGGATGAGGGTGTTTCCGTGATCAGTGGGGTCGTGATTTCTGATTTGGCGGCTCCCGGATTGGAGGCGATGGGACGTTTTCCGTGGGAAGCGGGACTGCGCGGAAATTTGTCAGTGGGTCACTTCCAGGCGGGCGATGGGCTGGTTTTTGAGTTGGGGGGAATCCATTTGGCCGGGGCTTCCGCGGACTTGCCGACGGGAGGAAAAGTGCCGGCCCTGGAAGTGTCAGGCAGGATGACGGGTGGTAAACCCGTGTTGGAAAAACTCGATTTTTCCGGAGTGGAAATCCCGGACGCGGCGGAATTGTTGCGACTGCTGGGTCAGCCCGTCCCGGCGGGTGTCGCGGGATATTTCAAAGCGGAGGGTCGATTGAAGGACCTTTCCTGGGACGGTGAAAAAGTGGTGTCGGGCAGCGAGCAATCGTTGACATTGAGTGGGTTGGAAGTGGCGGGGCCGGGGTATGGGAAGGCTTCCCTGGAAAAACTTGTGTTGGGCGCGGTGCCGGATGAGATGCGGGACGCCCGGCGGTTGCGGCGGTTGGAAGTGTCCAAGCCGGTGGCGGATTTGGAAATAGCGGCCACCCCGCCTGCGGTGGCGGACGCTGCGCTTGAGGCTGAAAAAAGTCCAGTGGCCACCCCTGCCGACGATCTCTCCGGGGGCCCGGCCGGCGAAAAGGGAATCGCGGCAGCGGCAGCGCCCTTGCTCCCGCCCGCCGCAGTGCCTTCAGAGGTGGAACCCAGCCTGTCCGTCGGGCCGGATGCCGCGCCGGAACGTCCGGCGTGGGAGGGGTGGACAGCGGATTTGCTGACCGTGACCGAGGGGTCCTTCGCGGCCACCCTGCCTCAATTTTCAGGAGCCCGCGTGACCAGCGCCTTCGCCGTGGCCACCACGCCGGACGAAGCGCCGCCCGCGGAGGGAGAGGCCGTGGCAGGTCCTCACTATCAGGTTTCCCTCGTGAAGCCGGTGCTCATCCATCCGGCCTATCCGGACCAGCCGGTGGCCTTGGCGGGCTTGATTCAATTGACGGCTTCGGCGGCGGGTTTGTGGGGAAAACGGGAAATCGATTCCTTGACACTCGCGGGTTCGCGGATGCAAATCGGCGAGGCGTTGTTCCGCTTGGTGAATGCGCTGCCGACCGGTCCGGCAACGGCGGTGCCTCCGCCCCGGACCTCGGAAGCCGCGCCGGTGGAGGAGCCGGAAAAAACCACAACGGGAGTGATGACGCGGCCGTGGCGGCTGAAACAATTCGTGTTGGAGGACACGCTGATCCAGCTCGACCACCTGGGGGATGGAAGGCGGCTGGACATTCCGGTGAAGCGTCAGGAATTCCGGGATCTGCCGCTGGACTCCACGGCATTGGCCAAGGTGAACAGAGTGTATAAAATCGAGGTCCCTAACATCACGTTGTATAGTCCGTTTTCCGCCGGTCAGAAAGTGGCTGTATTGGATACCAACTATATACAATTCACTCCGGCGGGTCTCATGGAGCGGCGGTTGGACCGGGTGGACCTGATGCTGCCGTCGTTGTATGCGGGCCAGCCTTTGTTTGATTTTGTGGATGCGGCGCGGCAGCGGTTCACGGCCATGGCGTCCGTGCCCGCCCCGGCTCCGCTGCCGCTTTTGGTGGACACGGAGTCCCGCAGTCCCACGGTTTTGAGCGCGCTGGCCAGTGTGTCCCCGGCGGAGGCGGCGGAGGCGGGGGCGGAATGGGAGATCCCGTTTTATACAGAGAGCGGAAAAGTCTTTGTGGCTCCCAAGGGCTTCCCGTGGCCTAACCTGCCGGTGATTCCGTTCCGGAATGCAAGGGATGCGAAGGGAAAACCGGTCCCGTTTTTATTGCATGGGGAGTCGTTTCATGGTGAGCTTTCGATCGAACCCGGCTGGTATGAATTTCCGGAATACAAAGTCAGGCTGCGCTTGAGCGACCGCGGACGCATTGTCTTCAATACACCGCAAAAGGACCGTGACAATAACCTGACGGAGGTGTTTGAAAAGAACACGCTGATTTTCAGGCAATTGCAAATTGATGAGGCATGGCTTTCCATCACTTATGATGCGCGCGGAATCTATGCGAAGTTTGGCGGCATGACCTGCGGGGGGACGATCAGTGGCGGGGTGAATCTTTATATGGATGAACTCTATACCTGGGATGGATGGGTCTCCATGGTGGGCGTGGGCATGGAACCGCTCACTAAAAAGTTGACTCCTGACACTTTCCGGATGTCCGGCCCGATCGATGAACTGACCGTGAAGGCCTATGGCGATACGACGACACTGTATCAGGCGACGCTGGATCTGCATGTCACCAAGCCGGGCCAGATGCATCTGCTGGCGCTGGATGAATTGAAGGACAGGATCGACGCGCTGGGCGGGGTGAGTGCGGATCTGGGACAAATCAGCCTGGCGACGCTGCGCGATTTTCCTTACACCGGCTGCTCTGGGCAGTTGAAATTATTTGGCACGGAAGGCGTGGGCAAACTGGCCCTGACAGGTCCGACGGGTTCCAGGACATTCAATTTAAAGCTGCACGACTATCGCGCGAAAATGCCAAAAACGGCAGCACCGTTTTAAGGGCAGGATGCCGTGGCTTATTGCCAGGCTGCGCTTTTTTGTGGTTTCCCGGGGCCACCCGGTGGACTACGCGATGGCTTGGGATCAGCCCGGGTGCTTTCCGATCTGCTCCGGCGTGGGTTCGCCATTGGTCTCAAGGATCTGCAGGGCGCGGGGTAGTAATTCCTCTGTAGGGACTTCCACCATTTGGCCGTCACGGTATTGGATAACCGGCAAACCAAGGCGGTGATTTTCCAAAACGACGTCCGCGTAGGCCCGATTCATGGCCCGCAATGCCCCCAGTGTTTCCGGGGGGAAACTGTTGAGGACGACGGGCGATGCGGTAGGGGTTTTCATTGCGGTGCTGATTCAAGCTCTATGAGGGCCCCATCATTCTTCACCTTCCCATGGATTGCGCGTCTTCATCTCCGAAGGGAAGTCCCGGGTGTTCCGTGTGACTACAGTTAGGTGATGCACCAATGCGGTGGTAGCGATCAGGCTGTCCATCACATCCATGTTGAAGCCATTGGATTCGTGTTTGGCGTATAATTTGCCCCAAGCTTTCATTGTGGGCGTGTCCAGCTCAATCAGTTGATCCTTGAAATCCCGTTCCATGGATTCCGCCCAAACGACGAGGCTCCGTTTTCGCTTTCCCTCCGGCAGGCGATGTATTCCTTTCCATATTTCCCCTAACGTCACGCAGGAAATACAGCATTCGTGGGAATGGATGGCGATCCAAGCCAACACAGATTCGTCGGGGTGCTTCGCCGTGGCTTCGCAGACAACATTCGTATCCAACAAATATTTCATGCTCTATTGGCCGAAATTGATTTTCCGGGGCAGTCGTTTGACGTGTTTTCCCACCAAGGGGCTTAAGTCTTCCGGGCATTCCCTCAGGGCGGCGGCCAAAGATTTGCGCGGTGCGATGGAGCGTTGATATTCGTCGGCGGAAATGATCACGACCGCTGGTTTTCCGTGCTTGGTGACGGTCTGTGCGCCTTTGTTGAGCACTGTTTCCACAAGTTCACTGAAGCGGCTTTTTGCCTCCTGTAATTGCCATGTGCCAGCCATAATTCGATATGATATCAGAAGAATCTGACCTGTCTAGTCAGAACGGGAACCCTTGTGCTAGAGTTCAGTCCACCTTTGATCACCTGCCGGCGAGTTCGTTGTAGATGGATTCGAGGTTTTGGATTTGGGTGCGGTGCTCGAAGTTTTGGCGGACGTGGGAGGCGGCGTTTTGGCTGAGGGATTGCCAGAGGCCGGGCTGGGAGGCGAGGCGGAGGAGGTTGTCCAGGAAGCGGTCGCCGTCGCGTTCCTCGACGAGGAGGCCGGTGAGGTTGTCGGTGACGGCTTCCGGGATGCCGCCGTGGAGGGTGGCGAGGACGGGGAGGCCGGTGGCCATGGCTTCCAGCATGGAGTTGGGGATGCCTTCCTGGTTTTGGTCAGGGGGGGTCTGGCTGGGGTGGAGGAAGGCGTGGGAGTTTTGATAGAGCCGGCAGAGGGAGGGGGTGTTGAGAAAGCCGGTGAAGGTGATTTTGTCTGAAATTTGGAGTTCCTGGGCCAGTTTTTCGAGGTCGGGACGGAGGGGGCCTTCGCCGGCGATGGTGAAGTGGCTTTTGGGATAGGTGCGGCAGAAGTGGGCGAAGGCGGTGAGCGAGAGGGCGAGGCCTTTTTTCTCGATGAGGCGGCAGGCTTGGATGAAGCGCCAGGCGCCGTCGGCGGGGAAGGGTCGGTCCGGGGCGACGGGGAAGGCGTCCATGGGGATGCCGGTGCGGTTCATGCGGATTTTCCCGGCGGGGCAGCCGAGGTCCAGGAGCCTGTCCTTCAAGGAGTGGGAGCGGGCGAGGACGAGGGGGACGGTTTGGAGGAGGGTGCGGAGGCGGTCGACGTATCCGGGTTGGTCGGCGCGGGGCATGACGTCGGCTCCATGGAAGGAGACGAGGGTGGGGAGTTCCGGGTGGTGTTGAAGGAAAGGGAGGAGGTGGACGCCGGTGTGGCCGAAGTAGATGTGGAGGAGGTCGGGCCGGCGGCGGTCGAGGATGCGGGTGAGGGAGCGGTATTCGCCGCGGTAGACGAGGGGGGCTTCGCGGCGGATGTATTTGAGGTGGAAGCGGCGGATGAAGTTGCTGCGGGCGGGGGGGATGACTTCGATGTCCGGGAAGGGGAATTTTTCGGGCGACTGACGCTGTTTGGTCAGGATGAAGGTCTTATGCTGCTGGAGGCCGGTGACTTGGCGATAGATGTGCAGCATTTCCGGTTTGAGGAAGGTGGTGCAGTAGCTGGCGACGAGCATGGTTGGAAAATTTGGAAATTTGGAAATTTGGAAATTTGAAAATTAAGAAATTAAGAAATTTGGAAATAGGGGGTGCTGACTGCTTCCGGGCTGGGGGCTGGACTTTGCATTGCAGCTGACGACTGATATTTGGATTCTGAATTCTGAATTCTGATCGCTGACCGCCGACGGCCGATTGCTGACCTCTGACGGCTTTTGGTCCGGGGCGTGGGTGTGGGGCAATAAAAAAGCTCCGGCGGGGCCGGAGCTTTTTAAAAAGGGTCTTTCGCGTGGTGCCGGGGCTGAAGGCCTAGGGGACGAAGCGGTATTTTTGATTCTTTTTCTTGGCGGCGGACTTGGCCTTGCGTTTTTTGCGCTGGGTCAGGGTCTCGTGCTGACGGCGGCGGCGGAATTCTTCGAGGGTGCCTTCAGTCTCGATTTTGGACTTGAGGCGTTTGAGAGCGCGGTCGATG
>JAQGPD010000516.1 GCA_028293305.1 Verrucomicrobiales bacterium
TGCAAGGATCATGGACAGCAGTCTGAATTTCATGCGGCGGGCGGGTTGCTTGCTGGGGATGGTGAGCCACGGCATCCGCCTCTGATTTTCAAGGATCGGGCGATGACAGGTCCCGCTGGAAATTTGATGGAAAAAGCCGTGGCCCGCAACACTAAAGTGATAGGACTGCCCCGCCGCAGGTGACCCTGGAATGCACCGGCTCCCGGGGAGCCCGGGCCTTTTCCGCAGCACAGCGATGGGCATGGGGCCGCCGACGGACGGCATTCCCTGTGGTCAATACCAAGCGGCGAGACCGGATTTCCAGATGGATTTCAGGTCCGCGATGGGTTCGTCCAGAAGGGCTTGGGTGCCTTGGGTGAGGACGAGGCGGCGGTGGGCGGGGGTGGTGGAGCCGAGGACGGTGAGGGGCTGGCCGGCGAAGATTTCCTGGAGGGATTCGAGGTCGGCGGGAGCGATTTCCAGGACAAAGCGCGCGGGGGTTTCGCTGAAAAGCTGGACGGCGGCGGGTTGGCCGGCGGGGAGATCGGCTTCGATGCCGGCTTTCAGGGAGAAGGCCATTTCCGCCAGGGTGACGGCGAGTCCGCCCTCCGAGACATCGTGGGCGCTGAGGATGAGGCCGTCTTTAATGGCGTGGTGGGCGCTGCGGTAGAGGGCCATGGCGTCCGTGGGCGAGAAACGCGGGACGCGGAGGTTGCCCAGGTTTTTCCGCCGGGCGAAGACGCTGCCGCCGAGGTCGTCGGTGGTGGTGCCGATGAGGACGAGCAGGCTCTCATCCGAGCGGAGACTGGCGCCGGTGACGTGCGCGGCGTCCTCCACGATGCCCATGCCGCTGATGAGGGCGGTGACGGGGATGGAGACGGGGCCGTCCTCGGTCTGGAAATAGTTATAAAACGAGTCCTTTCCTGACACAAAGGGCGTGCCGTAGGCGACGGCGGCTTCGGCCAGGGCGCGGGCGCTTTCCACCAGGCCGCCGAGCTCCGCGGGATCGTGGGGATTCCCCATGCAGTAGTTGTCGAGGACGGCGATTTTGTCAGGATTCGCGCCGCAAAGCACGAGGGAGCGCATGCACTCGTCCATGCAGGCCAGGCCCATGGCGTAGGGGTCGGTTTTGCCCCATTCCGGCAGGAGGCTGAGGCCGAGGGCGAGGAGGCGGGAGCTGCCGTCGAGGCGGATGACCGAGCCGTCCTGCGGGGCGTCGCCGGTGGCTCCGGCGAGGGGCTTGAGGACCGTATTGCCTTGAACCTCATGGTCATACTCCCGGATGACGGGCTCGCGGGAGACGATGGCGAAATCCGCCAGGACGTTTTTCAAATCCGACGCCAGCGAGGTCGAATCCAACGCGGGAAGCGTGGCCCAGACGGGGGAATTGTAGACGCCCTTCAGGTTCAGACGCGGGGCCTCGTGCAGGCGGCGGCAGTCGAGTTCGCAGACCATGTTGCCGCCGTGGGTGATTTTGAGAATGCCGGTGCCGTCGCTGCTGCCGAGCACGGCGAGTTCCGTTTCGTAAATGTCCGCCAGTTTTTGCAGGGCGGGAAGATTCGCGGGGTCGGAGGAGAGCACCATGCGCTCCTGGCTTTCGCTGAGGAAAATCTGCCAGCTGAGCATGCCGGGTTCCTTGAGCGGGGCTTTATCGAGATCGATGTGACCGCCGGTTTCGCTGAGCATTTCCCCGGCGGCGCTGCTGAATCCGCCGGCGCCGCAGTCCGTGATGCTGCCGATCAATCCCGCCGCGCGGGCCGCGAGGACAAAATCCCCGACTTTTTTCTCCTCGATGGGGTTGCCGATCTGGACCGCGCTCTGGTCCTCCTCATGGCTTTCCGTGCCCAGGGCGGCGGAGGAAAACGTGGCGCCCTTCAAGCCATCCCGGCCGGTGCGGCCGCCGACGGCGATGATCAGGTGGCCTGGGGTGACTTCCTTCGCGATGTCATCCGACGGGATCACGCCCGCTGTCCCGCAGAAAACCAAGGGGTTGTAGCAGAACGTGTCATCGAACTGGATCGCGCCGCCCACCGTGGGAATGCCCATGCGGTTTCCGTAATCGCGCACGCCGCGCACCACACCGCGCATCACGCCCAGCGGATGGATCACGTCCTTGGCGCGGATTTGTTCCGGTTTGGTATCGGGCCGGCCGAAGCAGAAAACGTCCAAAGAAGCCACGGGTTTCGCGCCTTTTCCGGCGCCCAGAATATCGCGGATCACGCCGCCCAGGCCGGTGTTCGCGCCCGCGTAGGGCTCGATGGCGGAGGGGTGGTTGTGCGTTTCCACCTTCAAACAAACCGCCAGGCCGGGATCGACTTCGATGAATCCGGCGTTGTCCGTGAAGGCGGAGAGCACGAATCCGGGTTTCGAGGCCATGATGTCCTCGCTGATTTTCCGGATATAGGTTTTGAAAACGCCGTCCACCGTTTCGGTTTTTCCGTCGCGGGTGTGCTCGATTTTCGCGGAGAAAATGCGGTGTTTGCAGTGCTCGCTCCACGTTTGGGCGATGACTTCCAGTTCCACATCCGTAGGCTCGCGGCCGGTTTCCTTATAATAAGCGCGGACCGCCTCCATGTCGTCGGCGGAAAGCGAGAGCTTCATCGCTTTGCTCAGGGCTTCCAACTCGGCCGTGGGCAAAGCGAGAATGGGAATGGTGCGGAAGGTCGGGGAATCAGAAGCTGCGGAGGCCATCAGCGAACCTGGCGGGATGCCTCCCGGCGTCAAGGCGGGGAGGGGGGAAAAATTGGGAAATAAAGAAATTGGGAAATCAGGAAATTAAGAAATTAAGAAATCGGGAAATTGGGAAATCAGGAAATTTGGAAATTTGGAAATTGGCGAAGCCGCTGGGAGTGGCGGAGAGTGGCGTCCGTCAGGGCGGTCTCGGGAATGGGTTTCCTGGGGAGGCAGTCATCCGCCTGCGGCCCTCAAATCCGAAAACCCGCTGGCGGAATTGGCTTGGCGGGCGTTTTTGGGGGTATGAACGGCATTCGACTGACTCTGCGGAGCTTGAAGTATTATTGGCGTTGGCAGATTGGCCTGGCGCTGGGGGTGGGTGTGGCGGCGGCGGTCATTGCGGGGTCGTTGGTGACGGGGGATTCCGTGCGGGCGACGCTGGCGAAGCAGGCGGAGGTGCGGTTGGGCAAAGTGGGGACGGCGGTGGCGGCGGCGGATGGGTTTTTCACGGAGGCGCTGGCGGGCAAGGTGCCGGGCGCGGTGCCGGTTTTGCTGGTGCAGGGGACCGTCTCCGTGCCGGGGGACGAGCGGCGGGCTAACAATGTGAACATTTTCGGGGTGCGGGATGATTTTTGGACTTTGGGCAGCGGCGCGGCGGGGTCTGGCGGTGGCGCGACTACGGGTTCGGCGACGGGTTCGGCGACGGGAAGCGGGGGCGAAGCCCCGGCCGCCGGAGTGGGAGAAAAAGTGGTGATGAATGCGGCCCTGGCCCACATGCTCGGCTGGGGGCCGGACTCAACTCCAGCCGCAGCCGCAGGCGGAGGCCCAGCGGCCGGCGGGACTTCTGCGGGGGAG
>JAQGPD010000585.1 GCA_028293305.1 Verrucomicrobiales bacterium
TCGAGGGCGAAGCATACGCCGGCATTGGGGTCGTCGTCGAAGCTGGCGGCCCCGACAAGGACGGGCAGGCGCACTCCGTCGTGGCGCAGGAATTCTTTTTCATAGGGTTCGCAGACTTTGTTCCGGATGATTTCCTGCAAGGCGCGCTGGTCGGCGGGGATGAACTCGGGCGGGGTGATGGACTGCCAGTTCAGGGTGCCGGCGGCGAGGTCGTCGCGGGTGTGGCCTATCATGTTCAGGAAGGCGTCGTTGGCTTTCGTGATGTGGCCGCCGTGGGTCCAGAAGAAGATGCCCTGGATATTGGATTCCATGAGGCGGCGCATGCGGCCCTCGCTGAGTTTGCGGGCGGTGATGTCGGTGCTGACGCCGCAGATGCCGGTGACTTTTCCCTGGGCGTCGCGGAGGGGGAATTTGACGGTCATGAGGACGGCGCCGAGAACATTTTCGTCCGTATGGACGGGCTCTCCGGAGGCCATGATGGCGAGGTTGGCGGCGATGAAGGTGTCGGCTTTTTGGGGGGGGAAGAGGTCGTGGGCGGTGAGGCCGAGCAAGGTGTCGGGGGGTCTGCCGATGAAGGTGGCGAAGGCTTGGTTCACGAAGACGTAGCGGTGGGCGGTGTCCGTGGCGAAGATGTAGGAGGGGGTGCTGTCGATGACTTTGGTCAGGAGGACGCGGCTGGAGTTCAGGGCTTCCTGGGATTGGCGGCGCTCCGTGATGTCCTGGACGGTGCCGTGCATGCCGGTGATTTGGCCTTCGGGGTTGCGCATGACGGTGCCGCGGGCGGTAATCCAGCGGCGCGTGCCGTCCTGGCGGACGACCTCGGCGTCGCATTCGTAGGGGGTGCATTCTGCGAGGGCGGTTTCCACGGCGCGTTGCAGTCCTGCCCAGCTTTCCGGGGTGAAGTATTGGGCGACTTCCGGCACTCCGGCGGCGCCGAGTGCGGGGTCGCGGCCGTAGATGCGGTAGATTTCGTGGGACCAGCGGGCTTGGCCGCTGACAAGATTCCATTCCCAATGTCCGAGTTGCGCGAGGCTCTGGGCCTCCAGCAGGATCTCGGCGTTTTCCAGCAGGGCCTGTTCCGCGAGCTTGCGGTCGGTGATGTTTTCATGGGCCACCACGATGCGCACCGGTCCGTTTCCGGGGAAGCGGGTCACGCGTCCCGCGAACCAGCGTTTCACCCCTGGGGCATGGCAGACGTATTCCAGGGTGAATTCCGGCAGGGAGCCCGCGAGGACGGCGCGGATGCCTTGCGCGAAGCCGTGCGCCTCCGTTGTATCGGTCCCGGTGACGGCATCGCAGACTTTGAGGTAGTTGAGGCCGACGCCGGGTGCATGTCCTGGTGGGGAGTTGTTTTCCCCGAAGCGTTTCCATGCGGCGTTGGTGGCCAGCAGATATCCGTTTTCATCCAGGACGCACAGTTTGGCGGACAAGGCGTCTATGGTGGACTGCGCGAAGATGCTGGCGTCATGGATGGCCGCCTCCGCGGCTTTCCTCCCGGAAATGTCCCGCAGCATGGCGAGAAAATTGCCGTCCGGCATGAGGGTGGAGATGACTTCCGCGGGAAACACGCTGCCGTCCTTCCGGCGCATCCTCCATTCGCGGTGGGAGGTGGCCTTGGATCTGATGCCGTCCAAGGCTGGAACGATGTGCTCGAATTCCTCCGGGATGACAATGTCCCGCGTATGGAGGCCGATGAGTTCCTCCCGCTCATAGCCCAGCATGAGGCAGGCACTGGCATTCGCGTCCAGATAGAAGCAATCGCCGTCCGCGATGAGGATGCCATCCGGGGCATATTCAAAAAGCCGGCGGTATTTGGCCTCGCTGGCGTGGCGTGCGAACTCCGCGGTTTTTCGGTCCGTGACTTCTGTGATGACCACGACCACCATGGTCACTTTTCCGGAGTCGCCGAGGGTGGGCTCATAGCGCACGGAATAGTATTTTTCACCCGTGGCGGAGAGCCGGTGGAGCTCGAAGGCGACGGACTCCCCCGCGAATGCGCGGTCCAGCCGGGGCTGGATCTGGTCTTTGTAGAGATCCTCCAGAACCTCCTGGATGCGCAGCCCGGTGATGTCCGGGCGCGTGATCTCCAGGATTTCCAGATAGGTCTTGTTGAAATAGGAATACCGGCGGTCCGGAGTGAGCATGACGAGGCCGACCTTGGCATTTTCCGTCACCATGCGGAGCCGCTCCTCACTGACGCGGATCAGGGCCTCCGCGTCCCTGGCGGCGGTGATATCGCGCGAGATGCCTATCAATCCGACGATCCGGCCCGAGTCGTCGCGGTAGGGCGACTTCGTTGCTTGATAGGTGCGGGTGGCCCCCGCGGAGGTGAGCACCTCCTCCGTTGTCAGGCTCACTCCTTTTTGAAGCACCAGCCGGTCATTCTCCCGGATGACGGCGGCATCCCGCGGGCCGAACATTGTCGCGTCGTCATGGCCGATGAACTCCTCCGGGGGCCGGCCCACGAAGCGTCCGGCGGCTTCGTTGCATAACAGATAGCGGCCCGCTCTGTCCTTCACGAAAACGGCATCCGTGGTATGGTCAGCCACCGCTTTCAACAGATCGTGGGTGCGGCGGCTTTCCGCCGCCGCGATTTTGCGGGCGGAGATATCGCGGCAGACCACCTGGGTGCAGATCTCCCCATTGGAAAAATAGGAAACAGCGGCCACCTCGACGTGTTGGATGGAGCCATCCAAGGCCACCATTTTCTCCTCCGCCATGGGCACCGAGCAGGGTTTGCCTTGAAGCCGGGCGGTCCTTCCCGCCACGACGTCGTGGAATTCCGGCGCGAACAATGTCAGGGAATCCCGTCCCAGAATCTCACTGGGATCCAAGGCGTGGAGGAGCCGCAGTCCTGCCGCATTGATGTATTCGATGCGGCCGCCCCGGTCCAGGAAAATAGCGTCAGGGGAGACCTCCGTGATGTCGCGGAAAAGTTGTTCGCTGGCCCGCAGGGCCTCCTCCGTGCGCAGCCGGTTCCTCACGCTCGCATGGGATTCCAACCCCCAGGAAATGCTCTCGGCGACAGCAGACAGGAGCTGGACTTCGTTGGTGTCGAAGAAATCCTCCATCGCGCTGTAAACCACCAGCACTCCCGCTTGTTCCTCCCCGGTCCGGATGGGGAACGCGGCGCAGCTTTGGAAGCCCTGAAGCAGGGCGGCGGCCTGATTTGGATAGGCATTTTCCGGTGCCGCGATCCTATTGTGGATTATAGGAAGGCGGGATCGGAATGCGGTCACGGCAGGGTCCTCGGAACCCGTGGAGGGGAAGGGGATGCGGAGGTCCGCGGTGGTCAGGAACGCCTCCGCCCTCCCCCAGCGGGCCACGGGCACCAGCTTGCCTCCGGCTTCACTCATGCCTCCCACCCAGGCCATGGCGAGGCCCCCTTTTTCCACGGCGATGCGGCAGGCGTGCGCGCACAACTCCGCCGCGGTCCGGCTGCGGACGATGGCTTCATTCACCCCGCTGGAGAGTGCATACAGGTGGTTCAACCGCCGCAGCCTGGCTCCCGCCGCGCTCATTTCGAATCCCTGCCGGCGGAGATTCAGGTGCGTCATCACCTGCCGGCTCAGCACCAGCAGAGCCTTCTGCTGGGACTCGGAAAGCTGGCGCGGCACGTGGTCCACCACGCACAGTGCGCCCAGGGCCGCGCCCTCCGGCGTCAGCAGGGGGGCCCCGGCGTAAAAGCAAATATGCGGCTTCCCTGTCACCAATGGACTCCCCGCGAACCGCGGATCCTTGGACGCGTCCGGCACGATCAGCAGGCCGGTTCCTTTCAGCGCGTGCGTGCAGAAGGAGACGTTCCGCGGAGTCTCCGTCTCCGCCGTGCCGATCTTTGATTTGAACCATTGCCGGTCCTCATCCACCAATGAAATATAGGCCAATGGAGCGCCGCAAATGTGTGAGGCAAGATGCGTCAGGTCATCCAGGGAGTCGTCAGGCTCCGTGTCCATGATAGCGTATTGCCGCAAAATTTCCAACCTCTCCCCCTCACTGTCAGTCAATCCATTCCCCATGTTGCCGCCCTATACCCTGCTTCCGGCAGGAAATCCCGGAAAACGTGCCTCAACGGTTGAATCATGTCCGATTTTTGTAAGTAGTTACCTGTTTTCTACGCCTGAACAGAGTTATTGCCAGGGCCTGCCTCCTATCCGAACAGCGGAAGCGTCCGGCCCATCGTTCCGAATTACCTGATGCGCGCGGAGCCGCTGCCGTCTAAGGATGGCATATGAAATTGAGTGTGGGACGAATCCTGGCAGTTGCCGGCTGGGTATTGGCGGCAGGTTTGATCGTGATGAAAATGACCGGACCGGCCGCCGTTCCTGACAAGGACGCCCCGGTGGCCGCGCCCGCCGGAAAAACCGGTCCCCGCCTGGACGTGGAAATGGACTTTTCCGGAACAGGTCTGGCGGATGAAACCTGGAAACTAACCGATCCCGCGGAGCCCTCCTCCCCTCCGGCAAAAGTTCCTGATCACATCCCGTCCGGGGAATCCGGCGGAAAAGATTCCGGGACGGACCTGCCAGGCCAGCCCCTCCCTCCGCGGGAACTGAAGGAGTGGAGCCCCGACAGCACTTTGAAGTTGGACATCCGCCCGACGCCTGCGCCTGCGCACGCGCCTGGCCAATGAGGGCGGGCGAATCCGGGACGCCCCGTTTTTCAAACGTGGGCGGGATCAGCGCCCGGCCACGGCGAAGCGCGGCTCCTCGTCGTCCATGAAGTCCGGCTCCTCGTCGTCGCCCGGGTCCATGGATTTTCCAGCGGCGGTGCCATTCAGTTCCGCGATCTGTTGTTGGAATTTGTCGAATTCGATCAACTCGAACCGGCCATCGAAGGTCTCGCCGATGGCGGTCAGGCTTTCCACCCAATCGCCGGAATTCAGATAGTGGATGCCGTCGATCATCTTGTCGGCGGGGGTGTGGATGTGTCCGCACATGATGCCCACGCATCCGCGGTCCTGGGCGAATTTTTTCAACGCGTCCTCATAACGGCCCACGGCATTCACCGCGCCCTTCACCCGGGCCTTGATGGCGCGGCTGATGGAGAAGTATTCCTTGCCGCGCAGTTTCCGCGTCCAGTTGTAGGCGCGGTTGATCATGAGCAGCATGGAATAACTGAAACTTCCCAGCAGCGCCAGCCAGCGGAAGTTGGTGGTCACCGCGTCGAATCCGTCGCCATGCACGCAGATGTAATTCCCATTCGGCGTTTCATGGATGTATTCATTGCAGAGGTGCACGCGGTCGAATTGCAGCGGCAGCACCTTCCAGAGAAAATCGTCATGATTCCCGCGGAGGTAGATGATCTCCGTGCCGTGTTTCTCCGCTTTCTTCAGGATGAGGCGGAAAAAGCGGGTGTGCTCCACATTCCATTTTCCCCATTTCCGGAGATGCCAGCCGTCGATGATATCGCCGTTCAGGATGAGCTTTCCGCACTGCACGTGGCGGAGGAAGTGGTTCACCTGACTGATTTTGCAATCGGTGAATCCAAGGTGGACATCCGAGATGATGACGGTGCGGTAGTGGAGTTTCCTGCGTTTCATGCGGAGAGGGCGAGGGGTGGCAAAACGTTGATGGGGGAAGGCGGGGCGGCGGCGGCCAGGGGGCCGGAGGCTTTTGTCAGGATGGCCTCGAAATCCTGGGTGATCCGTTGCCAGGACTGCGGCTGCACGGCCAGGCGGGCGGCCTCCACGATGGCGGGCCAGCGGCGGCGGCCGCGCAGGGCATTCAGGAATTGTTGGAGCCAGGCGTCATCGTTATCGCGGAGCGCGGCATAACCATTCACCCCCGGCTGGATGAATCGCCGGGAGGCGGCCCGGTGGTAACTGACCGTGACCAGCCGGGACGCCATGCCCTCCAGCAGCACATTCCCGAACGTCTCCGAGCGGCTGGGGAATAGCAGAACATCGGCCGAGGCGGTGGCCTCCGCCAGCTCCACCCCTGACAAAAATCCGGTCCAGACCGCGGTCGGATATTTGGCCTGCAAAGCGGTCCGCTGTGGCCCATCCCCCACCATGACCAGCCGGGTGGCGGGAAAATGCACCTTGGCCATTTCCCACGCCTGGAAAACCAAACCGAGGTTTTTTTCCGGGGCGATGCGGCCCGTATGCAGGAGCACGGGATCCGCCGGACCGGCGCCCCAACGGGCCCGCAGGGAGGGGTCGCGACGCTCGGGATTGAAGAGCGCGGTGTCCACGCCGCGCTCCAGGATTCCGATGTTATGGAATCCCTGGGCCATCAAATCACGCCGGGTGTCCTCGGTCGGAACCAGGGTGCAGTCGGTGTTATTATGAAAGTGCCGCAGCCATTTCCTGACCAAGGGCCCCAAGAGTCCCAATCCATAGCCTGACAAGTATCCGGGGAAGTGGGTGTGATAGCCGCTGACCACCGGGATCTTCAATTTCCGAGCGGCACGCAGGGCGGAAAATCCCAACAGGGCTTCCGTGGCGATGTAGATGATGTCAGGCCGCCGGCGGCGCCAACGGTTCAGAAAAAACCGGGGCGGGGCACACCCGATGCCGGCCATGGGATAGCCGGGCAGGATCATGCCGGGCATGCCGATTTCCGAGAATGAACCTTGATCCGTGTTGTTGGAAAAGCCATGGGTGCGGGGCCGGATCACTTCCACCTCATGACCGCGGGCGAGCAGGCCGGCTGACAAACGCTCCAGGGTCATGGCGACGCCGTTGATGTCAGGAGGAAAAGTGTCAGTGACGATGGACAGGTTCATGGGGGCGTCCTTTGGGTTCCTGAATGAACGCCGGAAAGGGCCCGCGCTCCACGGGGATGGTGTGCCTTTTCCGTCACGGAAAATAACTGAATCCAGGCGGTATTCCCCGACGGATCAATGGTGTGGCGCCGCTCACTTTTTGCGGGCCTTTTTCGCGGAATGCTGATTTAATATAACCATGACGGCGGGGTGGTGAAATGCCCGCCGCCGCCTGACCAAACCCCTCCGACTGTTCCATGAAATTCCTCACATTGATGGTGTGCCTGTTATGGCCGCTCTGTCCCGCCTTGCGGGCCGCGCCGGTCATTCAGGAATTCCTGGCGGTCAATCACGGTCCGGGTTTGGATAACTTCAGCGAGCCTTCGGACTGGATCGCGATTCACAACCCGGACGGGGAAGCCGTGAATCTGGAGGGATACCGCCTAACAGATGATGCGTTGCTGCCGGCGAAGTGGGTGTTTCCGGCGTTGTCCCTGGCGCCCGGGCAGACGCGGATCATCCGTGCCTCCGGGCGGGACCTGCGGGCGCCGGAGGGGACGCTGCACACGAATTTCGCGCTCAAAAGCCAGGACGGCTATGTGGGTCTGTATGCGCCGTCCGGAGCGGTGGTCAGCGGGTTCGCGGCCTATCCGAAGCAATTCAGCGGCGTCAGTTTCGGACGCGGACCGGGCGGGAACATTGGTTATTTTTCCGAGCCCGGCGGGGAGGATGGGGTGACGGTCGAGCCGCTCGTGGATTATGTCAGGGACACGTCATTCAGCGTTAGGCGAGGATTTTTCAATGCGCCGTTCAGTGTGTCATTGTCCGTCGCGACGGCGGGGGCGGAAATACGTTATACCCTGGACGGGTCCGTGCCGTCGGAAACGAGCGCCCTGTATGCCGGACCGCTGCCGGTGAGCACCACGACGACCCTGCGGGCACGTGGTTTCCGTGCGGGTTGGCTGCCTTCCAACACGGACACGCAGACTTACATTTTTGCCGGAACATGGGTGGCGCAGTCGGACGCGCAGCCTGGCTTGTCGCCCACGTGGGGGCAGTTCAATGGCAGCGTGAAAGTCGCGGCGGATTATGGAATGAACGTCGGGATCACCAACAGCCCCGTGTATGGCCCGCAGGTTTTTCCGGCGCTGACGACCACCTTGCCGGTGCTCTGTGTGACCGGAAATGTGGCGGATCTTTTCGGGGATGATGGCATCCAGGGAAATCTGCGGAATGGCGATGCGGAGGTGCCGGTGGGTGTGGAATATTTCAATCCCCGGGATGCGGCGGATCGATGGAGCGCCCGGGCATCGCTGAACGCGCATGGCGGCGCGGTGCGGAACTTTCCCAAAAAAGCGTTCCGCCTGGACTTCACGGGAGCGCATGGCGACGGGCCGCTGAACTATCCGTTATTCAAGGGATCGGATTCCGAGAATTTCGACCAGTTGGTGTTGCGTGCGGGAGGGCATGACAGCTTCGCGGCGAGGACGCGGGGCGGGGTGCCGGATCAGAATGATTTCGCGTTTCACGCGACCTATCTGCGGGATCAGTTTTTGCGGATGACGGAGGCGGAGGCGGGTTTGCTTTCACCGCGCGGACGCTATGTGCATCTTTGTCTGAATGGATTGTATTGGGGTTTGTATGATCTGCATGAGCGGCCGAATGCCGAGTTTTATGAAAGCCATGCGGGCGGCGCGGTGGAGGATTGGGATGTGGTGCATCATGGGCCGCAATTGTTGGATGGCACGTGGGATGCCTGGGGCGAGCTGATGAATCTGGCCAGCGCGGGGGTGGCCACGGCGGAGCAATACGACCGGCTGGCGGCGCTGACGGGGCCGGAGGGATTGATCGATCATTTGCTCATCCGCATGTGGGCGGCGGATCATGATTGGCTGGGTCCGGCGACGATGCCGGCGGCGGGCGGAGGCGTGACCGGCAATGTGGCGTATTACAATAGCAAGAACTGGTATGCCGCCCGGAGGAGCCGGGGCCGGCTGCCGGGAGACTGGAAATTTTTCACATGGGATGGGGAAATCAGCATGGGAAGTCATTTGTTATTCCGCTGGTATGATGCGTCATCCAATGTTCCCGCCGGGCTGGAGTTTCCGCATTTCCGGGAGCTGCGTCTGGACATGACGGGCATTGCGGAAAGCGGCACGCCGGCGGCTTTGTGGGATTCCCTGCGCGTGTGGCCGGCCTTCCAGCTGAAGGTCGCGGACCGGGCGCGGCGGCTTTTCGGGCCGGGCGGGGTGCTGAGTCCGGAAAAGGCGGCGGCGCGTTTCGAGTCGTTGCGGGAGGTTTTGGATTTGCCGATGGTCGCGGAATCGGCGCGCTGGGGCACCGTGGCAGGATTTTCCTTTGCGGCCAGGAATGGCGTGGTGGTGCAGACCTGGGACAATGCGCAACTGACGCGCGACACGCACTGGAGGCCGGAGGTGGCATGGCTGCGGGATACCTGGGCGGTGGCGCGGACGCCGATTTTTCTGGACCAGCTGAAAGCCAGGTCGCTCTATCCCGCGACGCCGCCGGCGGAGGTGACGCCGCCGGGCGGAGTGTTGGCGGAGGGGCAGTCGTTTGTCCTGACAAGTCCTTCCGGACAGATCCACTACACCGTGGGCGGTGGTGATCCCAGGGATGGCGGGCCGGGAGTGCTGGTGTGGCCGGCGGGGCAGGGGACGGTGCCGGCGGGGAGTTTCACGGTGCGGGCGCGGGTGTGGAATGCGGCGGGGAATGAGTGGTCGGCCTTGACGGAGGCGGCTTTCAGCGGCGCGGTGGATCCGGTGCCGGGGGCATTGGTTATATCGGAAATCCACTATCATCCGGCGGCGCCGGGGGCGGCGGAGCTGCTGGATGGATTCACGGATGGGGATCAGTTTGAGTTTTTGGAAATCATGAATGTGAGCACCCAGCGGGTGAATTTGAGTTCGCTCCGGTTCGCGGCAGGAGTGGATTTTGACTTCGCGGTGCATTCCACCCTGACGGAACTGGCTCCGGGCGGGATGTTGTTATTGGTGGCGGACGGCGCGGCGTTCCGGAAACGTTATGGAAGCGGGCTGCCGGTGGCCGGAGTCTTCGCGAGTGGCACGGGATTGTCCAACGGCGGGGAGCGGCTGAAGTTGATCACGTCATCCGGCGTG
>JAQGPD010000587.1 GCA_028293305.1 Verrucomicrobiales bacterium
GGATTTTGTTTATCGGACTGGATTCCATGTCTGACTTTTCCACCGGCTCCATCGCGTCCGCCGCCTCGCTCCGAAACCGCCTGCCGGATCTCGACCGGGATCTGACGACGGCATTCCGCCTGGTGGATGGCGCGGGCGACGGTTTTCCGGGGGTGGAAATCGATTCCTACGACAGCCATTGGGTCGTGCAGACCCGCGACGCGCCCTTTCCTGACCTGCTCCGGCGTGCCTTGCCGGACGGATGCCGCTCGGTGTGGTGGAAACGGCTGGACCAACAGGACAAGCAAGCCCCGCATTGTGTGATAGGCGATCCGCCGCCCGGGCCGTTTTCTGTGAGGGAACTGGGACTGAACTATGAGATCGACCTGACCGCCGGCTACAGTCAGGGCCTCTTTTTGGACCAACGTCCGCAGCGCGCGCGGATGATGGAACGGCTGCAGCCCGGACAAAAAGTGCTCAATCTTTTCTCCTACACCTGCGCTTTCAGCGTCGCCGCCGCATCGCGTGGCGCGGTGACCACCAGCGTGGATCTCTCCCGGCCCTATCTGGAATGGGGAAAGCGGAATTTTGCTCTGAACGCCCTGGACCCGGACGCCCACTTTTTCTGCCGGGGCGACTCCTTCGAATGGCTGCGCCGCTTTGCTAAAAAAGGCCGGCTTTGGGACGGTATCGTGCTGGATCCACCAACCTTCAGCCGCAATGCCGACGGCAAAATTTTCCGGGTCGAGCAGGACTTCGCGGAACTGACGGCGCTGTGCCTGTCCATTCTCGCTCCCAGCGGCTGGCTGCTGGCCAGCACCAATCACCGCGGCCTGTCCCCGGCCCGGTTCCGCGCCCTCATGGAGGACGGCGCCGCCATCGCCCGCCGTCCGGTCGCCGCCATGAACCCCGGCCGCATGCCCGCGGACTTCACGGACACGCCCTATCTGAAATCCGTGTGGCTGGAAACCGGCGCGCCTGGGTAACCCAAACCGCCAGGCAATCAGTCGATCCCACCGCTACGAAAGGAGAGGATTCCAAACCTTTTCGAAACCAACCGATTTGAAATCCTTGACGTTGGCCGTGGCGAAATGGGTGACGCCATGATGTCGGAGGGTGAATCCCAATCTGGCGTCAATAATTTGGCGAAACCCCGCCTTCGTCTCCGCAGCCCATTTCCAGAGATGTTTAGCGACGTCGTGGCTGTAATCGACACAGCGCCACAGCGGGTTTGACTTCAGGGCATTGCAATAATCAGCGGCTTCACGAGCGGAATAGGGCCTGACAAATATAGCTGGATTCCGGAGCTGCATGTAAAGCTCCACCAGCACCAGTTCGCATACCACAAACTCACGGGTCTCGGACTCCAATCCCTCGAAAAAATCCCGGGCTTTGGCATGCTGGGCGGATGCCGGATCGGCGGCGTGGATAAACAAATTCGTGTCGGCTGTGATCATAGAGCCAACTTTCAAAATCGCTGCTCAATGGCGGCCGCCTCAGGCTTGACCGTGGCTGGGTCCACCAGGTGTCCTCCACTGCTGCGCAGCACTGGCATCTTCCAGGCTGCAGCGGGGGTTTTGACCTCGGGACAGGTCATAACATAAATCTCCATTCCCCTGCGGATCACCTCAGCCACGGAAATATCCCGGACCTGCGCGATTTTGCGCAGCCTCCCAAACAGAGGCTCTGGCAATTGGATCTGTGTTCTCGTCATGCCCACAATGTAATGTAGGAATGAATTTGATGGCAAGTCCAATCAGAATTCAAAACGAATGTGTAGCCGGTGAAAACGTCCGGGCTTTCCCCACTAACATTATTCCCCGATGCTCACGACCAGACCGGGGACTTGCTCCTGGAGGTGTTTGGCGCCGTCCTGGGTGGCTTTGGATTGCCAGAGGTAGACTTTTTTGAGGGACTTCAGGCTGCCGAGGGTGGCGAGGCCGGCGTCGGAGACGGAGGTGTTATACAGATTGAGTTGCTCGAGGCTGGTGTTGTTCCTGAGGGCGGGCAATCCAGCGTCCGTGATGCCGGTGCGGCTGAGCAGGAGCCGGGAGAGATTTTTCATGGGCAGGAGCTGACCGAGATCGGCATCGCTGATCTTTGTCCGGCTGAAATCGAGCGCGTAGATGTGCAGTGCGATGGGACCCAACTGGCTCAGCTTCAAGTCGCTCTGAGCGCGGTCGCTGTGGCTGAAGTCCAATTCCAGGACGTGACCGTTTTTGGATAGGGGGCGGATGACGACGTGGTCTTTTTTCAAATCCTCGATGATCCGCGGATCGGGTTCCGGAAGTCCTTCGGCAATGGTGTCGACCAAAAAGACCCCGTCATGGCCGGCGGGGATGGAGACTCCATCGCCGAGGTCGGCCCCGGTTTTGATCCATTGGGCCAGGATGGCGCGCTCCGAGGAGTTCAGCGGGGTGCCCTTGGGTGGCATGCGGTCGGTATCGTCCTGCGGCAGTCCGGTGACATGATAAACACGGCTCTTGTCAGGCACGCCGGGGACGATGACGGGTTTGCCGTTCACACCGGCGCGGATGAAATCGGGGGTGTCCAGGCGCAGGTCGCCTTTTTGTTTTTGCGGGCCGTGGCAGGAGACGCAGGCCTTGGCGAAGATGGGACGGACTTTGGAAAAGTAGAGGCTGTTTTTGGAAACGGGCCGGCCGGTGTTTTCAGGCACCACGGCGACCACGGGAATGGCCGTTCCATCCATGCCGGGCTTTCCTTCCGCATCGCCGGGCGCGGGCGCGGGAGTTGTCAGGGCGGAGGTGGCCATGGCCGCGACGGCCGAGGCATCGGCGCTGGGGATTTCCGCCCGGGTGGGGTCCAGACTGACAGATGCGACGCCGCCGGTTCCGTGCCCGGGGGCATCCGAGCCTGGATTTGAAACCACCGCGGTGGTGGGGGTCGTGGCGGGGCTTCCGGTTGGGCTTGGGGAGCCCGCGGAGCCGGATCCGGCCGCGCCGCCGGGAAGCGCCGCGGGATCGGGATTTTGGTTGGCGGCACCGGAGGATGGCGCGCCGGCCATGGCGCGGTCCTTGGAAAATTCCCCGGAATATCCGCCGCGCGGACCTGCCAGTTGCCAGCCTGCCGCAGCCGCCAGGGCCAGCCCGAGGACGACGCGGTATCCGACAATCAGGAATGCCTGGAGCGGTTTTTGGCGCGGCGGAAGTTTGGCGTTGGACGTGTCGAAAAACCGTTCGCGCAATAACAAAAAGGACCGGTTACGGGCGAGACGTTTGAAGGCCCAGGCGGCGCTGGCGAAGGCGGCGATGATTCCGGAACCAATCCCTGCCCGCAGACCGCCGGAATCGATTTTGATGAAATAAAACGTAAACTCCAACACGGCCGCGATGGCGCCCGCGACGGCGGTGCAGCAAAGCAGCCACAGCACGGCGGGCTCGCTGTCGCGGTCCTGCCGGGAGACCACAAAGACTTCCAGGCAGACCGCCGCCACCAGCAGGCCGGCCGGGAGAAAATTCAGGAATTGCAGGAACGTTTCCAGCATGGTGGAAGGTCAGGGCGGGGACGGGAACCGCCCGTTCCACCGGCCAGGGAGCCGGAAAAACGGGCGGTGTGGAGTGGTTCCGGGCGGGAGTCCGCGTCCGCCCGGGAGGCGGCGGAGCGGACACCCGCCGGGCGCCCTAGCTGAAGAGCGAGATGATAGGCTGGCCTTTGTCCGCGATGGTGAAAGGCCGCTT
>JAQGPD010000613.1 GCA_028293305.1 Verrucomicrobiales bacterium
GACGCCGCTTGATGGCAAGACGTTCCGTTTTTACGCCTGCGGGCCGACGGTTTACGGGCCGGCGCACATTGGGAATTTCCGGACGTTTGTGCTGCAGGATCTTTTCCGCCGCGTGCTGGAGCTCGGCGGCACGCCCACGAAACATGTCAGGAACCTGACGGATGTGGACGACAAGACGATCCGCGTCTCCCAGGAGATGGGCCAGAGCCTGACGGATTTCACGCGGCAATGGACGGTGAAATTCCATGAGGATTGCGCGGCCCTGCAATGCTTCCCGCCACACATCGAGCCCGGGGCCGTGGACCATATTCCACAACAGGTGGCGATGATCGCGGAGCTCATGGCAAAAGGCCACGCCTACACGGCGGCGGATGGATCGGTGTATTTTAAGATAACGTCTTTCCCTGGTTATGGCCGGCTGTCGCGCGTGAATGAGCGGGAGTTGAAGATGGGGAGTTCCGTGGCGGATGATGAATATGAAAAGGACACCCTGGGCGACTTTGCCCTCTGGAAAGCGCGCAAGGCCGAGGATGGTCCTAACTTCTGGCCGGCGCCTTGGGGCGAGGGCCGGCCGGGCTGGCATTTGGAGTGCTCGGCGATGATCCGTGAATATCTGGGTGACACTTTCGACCTGCATTCCGGTGGGGTGGATTTGGTTTTTCCGCATCATGAAAACGAAATCGCCCAAAGCGAATGCTGCGCGGCTGCGGGGCATCACGGCTTCGCGGCGCATTGGTTCCACATCACGCATTTGCTGGTGGATGGGAAAAAAATGAGCAAGAGCCTGGGGAATCTTTACACGCTGGGAGACCTGGCGGAAAAAGGTTATTCGCCGGCGGAGGTGCGGTATGTCCTGACGGCGGCGCATTACCGGGCGCAGTTGAATTTCACCTTCGATTCCCTGGACGGGGCCCGCGCGGCCCTGGCGAGACTAGCAAAATCGGAGCGCGCCCTGGCGGCCCGCGCCGGTCAGGAAATCGCGGCTCCGGCTTATGAATCATTGATCGGCCAGGCCGCGGGTCCGTTCGCCCCGGCTTGGACGGCGTTGAATAATGACCTCAACACCGCGGAGGCCTTGGGGCATGTTTTCACGGCGTTGAAATCGCTGAAACCGGACACGCTTTCCCCTGACGAAGCCTTGGCGGCATGGCGCGGACTGCACCTGATTCTCGCCGTATTCGGCATCGTCCTTCCCCAGGAAAAACCGGACACGGACGAAGTGCCGGAAGCCGTCCGCGCCGTAGCCGAAGCCCGCTGGAAGGCGCGCACGGACAAAAACTGGGCGGAGTCCGACCGCCTCCGCGGCGAGCTCGACACCCTCGGCTGGGCCATGAAGGATGGACGCGAGGACTACACCCTGACCAAAAAATAATCATCCTCTCCCTCAACCCCAATCCCTCCACAAGGCCCCAACCCTCCACCCTGAACATCCTCCCCAATAACCAATAACTAATAACCAATAACTCCTCTCCCCCCCCCCCATGTCCGCACCGCACAATTTCCTCCCCGAACGCTCCCCCGAGGGTTGGGAAAAAGGATTCATCGCGATTCTGGCGCTGGGTTTTCTGGGGCTGATGGGGGTGAATTTGATGGAGGACTACGAGCCGCGGAAATTGGCTATTGTTTTCACTATCCTGTTTTGGATTCCGTTATTGATCCTCCATGAATTTGGACATGCCGTGGTGGCGCGCCTATGCGGCTGGGAGGTGGATGGAGTGGTGATCGGCTTTGGGCGCACCATTGCCAGGTTCAATTGGTCCGGCACAGCCGTGGAGCTGAAAATGGTGCCGCTGAGTGGTTATGTGTTGCCCCGTCCCCGGAACCTGCGGTCGCCCAGATTGAAAAACGCCCTCATCTACGCCGGCGGCCCGGGGATCGAATTGTTGGCGGGACTGTTGGTGATTGCCTGGCTGGGGCCGGATGTCGTGTTCCATCGCAGTGAGGCCATGGGGGTGATCGCGGCGCAGAGCTTCTGTGTCGCGGCGGCCATCGGGTTGGTTTTTACTTTGGTGCCTTACAATGTCGAGAGTGATAGTGGCGGTTATGTCTGGTCGGACGGGCTGGGCATTTTGATGAGCGCCAAACTGCCGGACACCTATTTCCAGTCGCGTATCCGGCCGCCGGCGGGGGATGAGTCGGACGAGGATTGAGTTTGAAGGATTGGCCATACAAGGCGCTGAGGAATTGGCCACAGAGAGCACAGAGAGCACAGAGCGGATAGGAAATGCATTATTGTAACGAGGGCGGGAATATCGTTCCTATCCGTCCTATCCGTCCTATCCGTCCTATCGGTCCTATCGGTCCTATCCGCCCCGGAGCGCCGGACGGCTCTGCCGCTTATTTTTCCACCCCGGCGTCGGGCATGATTTTCCGCAGCAGGAGGTGCGTGGGCACATACACGATTCCTATCAATGCGGCGATCCAGCCGACCAGATAGACTCCGGCGGGGAAGCGGGTTTGGGGGGCGGCGTCATCCAGGCCGAAAACATAATTCACGTTCCGCGGGATGGCGGGGTTTTCCAATACGGCCCCGGCCGGCGGGAGAAAGAAAAACGCGATCAGGCAAAGCACCACCGCGATGCCTGTCCACCAAGGAAGCGCCCGGCGGTCATAACCAAGTTTTTTCACCGCATACACCACCAGGAAAGGCAGCCACCCATGGAAGAGCGACAGGCCCCGCAAAAACAAGGACCGCGAGCTGTCGAGCATGTAAGACGTCATGCGCGTGAAGTGTCCCCCTGACAACTCCACGGCGAAGTCCACGCACCACAGGACCTGCGGCAGTAAAATCCCAACTGCCGCAAGGGAGACCGCGAGGGACGATTCGCGCCACAGGCCCCATGCCATGAGCAGCAGGGCGACGTCGCAGAAATACAAAAAGTTGGTCGGGCCGTATTGTGTTAGATACACCGGGATCAAAACGGCGAGAAAGGCGGTGTAAGCCACCTTCAGCCACAGGGGGATGCGGCCTGCCTGGGCGGAGCGGCCGGCGGCATTTTTCTCCAGGGCGTGTGCCAGGGCAGGGGAGGCGGCGGAGTGCGGGATGGAATCGGGGGGAAGGGATGGGTTCGTTTTCATGGATGGGTTGATGGCGGCATGGTCCCCCCGGATCAGCGCTTTGGCTTATCGTTAACACGCATACCGGTATTGAGTGCAACGATATTCGGGTCCTGCGGGGGCCAGTTGTTGTCAGGGACTTCGCCGGCGGTGGTCTGGTGGTGCAGGGATTTTCCGGGCTTCTTGGGGTGAATGATGCCCCGGAGTTTTGGAAGGCGCGGCATTGACCGACCGTTTCCGCTCAGTCACCCTGACGCCGCCTTCATGAAACGTTTTTGCTGCCTCCTCTCCCTCGTCCTTTCCGCCACCGCCTTGTCTGTCATGGCAGACGGAGCCTCCGACAACCTGGCGGAAAACGTGCGCCGCATGCCGCCGGCCGGCACGCCGATCCCCGACGATGCCCGCGCCACCCTGACTGCGGAGACTGCGCGGCTCGCCGCCGCCATCGATGCCGTCCGCACCCAACTCGCCGGAAAAGACGCGCTGCTGCGCCTGCTCCCGGACGTGCAGATTTTCCACAAGGCCGTGGACTGGGCTTTGCGTTATGATGAGTTTTTCGAGCCTAACCAGGTCGCTTTCGCCACCGCGCAATTGAAGGATGGCTTTGCCCGACTGGAGGCGCTGGCCCAGGGAAAGACGCCGTGGCTGGAGCAGACCGGACTGGTGCCGCGCGGTTACCTATCAAAAATCGACGGCTCCATCCAGCCCTTCGGCATGGTGGTGCCGGAGTCGTTTCAGAAAAATCTGCCGCACCGCTGGCGGTTGGATTGTTGGTTCCACGGGCGCGGCGAAAAGTTGTCAGAGCTTGATTTTATCCATCAACGCCAGACCAGCGCCGGCGAGTTCACCCCGCAGGACACGCTGGTGCTCCACCCCTACGGCCGGTATTGCAATGGCTCGCGCTTCGCTGGCGAGACGGATTTTTTCGAGGCCCTGGCAGTGGTGAAGCGGGACTATCGCGTGGATGAAAACCGGATCGTGGTGCGCGGATTTTCCCTGGGCGGCGCGGCCTGCTGGCACCTCGCCACCCATCACGCCTGGCAATGGTGCGCCGCGAATCCCGGCGCGGGATTCAGCGAGACCGAGCAATTTCTCAACTTTTTCCAAGGCGAAAAACTCCAGCCCCAGCCCTGGGAGCGGAAGCTGTGGAATCTCTACGACTCCACCACCGTCGCGGCCAATCTCTTCAACCTGCCCACGGTGGCCTACAGCGGCGGCGTTGATAAACAAAAGCAGGCTGCTGACCTGATGGCGGCGGCCCTGGAAAAACAGGGCATGACCCTAACTCATATCATCGGCCCGGAAACCGGCCATAAATACGAACCCGGCGCCAAGGCGGAAGTCTCGCGCCGCATCGACCTCATTGCCCAAAACGCCACGCTGGCCGGCACGTCCGACAACCGGCCTGGAAACGATTTTCTGATCACCCATTCGCTGCGCCATAACCAATTCAAGCACGGCACCATCGACGCCTTGGAAAAACACTGGGAGCCCGCCACGCTGCGGCTGGCGGCCAACTACCTGAGCAATGAAATCGCGACCACCAACGTCACGGCGTTCACGCTCGACTATC